>JAFGNG010000224.1 GCA_016927125.1 Planctomycetota bacterium
AACCTCTGTCCCCTCATCAAGTCAACCTACGGCTACCATGTGCAGCAGAGCAATCCCTTCCTGGAGATGTCCGACCTGATCGTAGCTGAAACCACTTGTGACGGCAAGAAGAAGATGTACGAGCTGATGTCACTCACCCGCCCGATGTATGTGCTGGAACTTCCCCAAAAACAAGGGGATGAGGATGGCTTTGCCCAGTGGCGGCGTGAGTTGGATAAATTCAAGAAAGAGCTGGAAGATCGCTTCCAGGTTGAGATTACGGAAGCAAAGCTGAAAGCGGCAGTCAATACCATGAATACCGAGCGTCGGCTGCGCCGTGAGCTGGCGGAATTCATGAAGAGCGACCAGCCGCGCCTGAGCGGACGCGAGCTCCTGGACCTCAAGAGCAGCATCTCTGGCATTCCATGTGACTTCAAACAATATGAAAACTCGGCTGATTTCCTGCAAAACAGCAAACCGCTGGAGGATATCGATTCCCGGGTGCGGGTCTTGATGACCGGTGTGCCCATGGCGCACGGGGCGGAGCATGTCCTTGACCTGATTGAAGATAAGGGCGGGGTAGTGGTCTGTATGGAAAGCTGCACCGGGGTAAAGCCTATAATCGAGGACGTAGACCAGGATGCGCCGGAGTTAATGGATGCTCTGGCGAAAAAATACTACAACCTGCCATGCTCGGTGATGATGGACAACTCCGACCGGCTGGAATCACTCCGATCTTTAATCAAGGAATACCGGCCCCAGTGCGTGATCGAGCTGATCTGGCAGGCATGCCTAACCTATGATGTTGAAACCACCCTGGTCAAGAAAATGGTGAAGGAAGAGCTGGATCTGCCCTATCTCCGCATAGAAACCGACTATTCGCCCTCGGATCAGGCCAGGATTGCGGTGCGGGTGCAGGCTCTCTTTGAGACTGCCAGGGAGAAATCGTTAAGCTGACCATAATTCGCAGATATAAAAAATGTTAAGTATATTTAAGAGGATAGGAATGAAACCTAAGGTTCTCTTGTCATTTTTTCTATTCACTATGCTAATTGCGTCTTTTGCATTTACTGCACAGAGCCAGGAGCAGTGGCTCAAATACCGCACTTCTACGCGGCCTTCACTGCTGATCGGCCCGTCCCGCGGACAGAATGCTTCCTTTGTGACCACTCCGCCAGAGGGCCTGGCATTACCTCAATTTAGCGAGCACCGGCCGCCAATCTTCTTCAAATGGAGAATGGCCTATGCCCCCGGCGGCTACTCCTGGATGGCTCTTGACGCCTCCAAGAAAGGCGCTTTCTATGACCGCCTCTATCTGGACTGGGATCTCGATGGTGAAATAGCTGATGAAGAGCCGATCATGGCTTCAGAAGCGCGAACCATGGATAACCACGGGGATTCAAAGTTTATTGCGCGAAAAATCATGCTGCCGGGTGGGGATGGCCCCAACGCTTATTATTTTACAGTTTATTGTTATGACTTTGGCAATGATAATACCTCGGTGGGATGCAACCAGGCGGGATGGTATGAAGAAAATATCATAATTGATGGCCAGAGCACGAGGTGCGCGGTCATTGATAACGACGGCAACGGGGTCTTTAACGACTGTAATCCGGACTTTGAGGCCTGCGATATTATCCGCCTGGCAGTTCCGGGCGAGAGGCCCATACCTGATTGTGGCGGTTTTACCTATTCGAGTTACCAGGGGCGCTATTTGGAACTGGATAGCAAGCTGTATGAAACCGAAATTGCTGCGGATGGCTCCAATATTAAAATTTCACCAGCCGAAAACCCGGAAATGGGCAAGCTACAGCTTGATCCTGGCATTAAACTCATTGAAATCTTTGGCAAATCGGGGTATTACGCCAAGAAACCGAAAGACGGGATGGTCGAACTGCCCGCCGGGGAATACAGGCTTTACCGCTATGAAATGAGCCGGACTGGTGTTGACGGCAAAGACTGGCAGATCCGGCAGGATGTCGCTTATCATGAAGATCTCTTTACTGTAAAAACCGGGGAGACAACTCAACTTAGCCTGGGTGAACCCTTTAAGTGCGTGGTTGAAGCGGAGAAACGGGGCAAAGGATATGATCTTAACCTGAGCCTCAAAACCGCCAAGGGGGATGATTTTCTCTATCTCCGTGAGGGCGAGCGGCCGCCCGCGCCAAAACTACACATCAAAAACGAAGACGGTACCTACGAGCACACTTATCCCCTGGAATATGGGTGAGGCGGCACCTGCTCGCTCTTCTGGATTGGAGGGCAAAACAGCAAAGGCCCCTTTAGCGTTACCGGGATAGTCGCGGGACCGTTCAAGTTTGAGTCAGTGCCCTTAATCCTCGAAACGGATGCGAAACCGTCAGAACAAGATAAACAGGGTAATTGATTGAGCAGGAATCGCGGGTGGCACCGATTGCTTGCAATCGGTGCGAGGGGAAACTAGACGTAAATTCTGTAGGGGCGCAGCGTGCTGCGCCCGTTTTTTTTATTTAAGCCCTCTTTGATTTGGCTCTATTTAGATTCGCGGGATTCTCTTCATCATTTGCCCATTTAGCGGGATTATCAATAATATATTGCCGAATCCGGGTCAGGTCATCTTCATTCCGAATAACATGTTCATAATAATTCCGTTGCCAAACCTTGGTTCCGGGGGTATGGCGTAATTCATTGATGCGTTTGCTGACCGCGGACTTGAAGGAACGGATGACAGCAGGCAAAGAACCGCTCACAAGCCTGCCAAACTGCTCTGTGGTTTCATTTCGGGCACAGCACGCTGTGCCCCTACACTTCTCATCAATCCAAATAATGCCATGAAAATGATTTGGCATAATTACCCATTTATCCAAAGCTATATTTTTACGTAATAAAGAGGTATTTTGCCATTCTTCCTGAATTAGTAGGCCCAAATTATTAAGCTGTATTTCATCATGTTTAACCTGTCCGAAAACGCATTTTCTTAAATATGAACAAATGGTAATAAAATAAGCCCCTGAAGTAGAGTAATCATATTCGGGGATTCGGATTGAACGCCGTTGAGGTAGTTCTTCATCAGCCATTTAATACCCAGCCAATGTCGATTAATCGTGGGGGCACAGCGAGCTGTGCACGCTGGTGCTGCCTAGATGATTTATTTAAGTTAAATTGCCTGGAATAATAAAAATTTACAGCCCGAACTTGCGCTTAATCGCCCCTTGCGGGCAGGTCTTGATGCAGTCTCCGCAGGCAATACATTCCGCGCCGCCGACTTCCTTTCTCACATCCAGATTGACCGGGCAGACCGGATCGCACAATCCACAGTTATTGCAGGCGTTGCGATCAATACGGAGTCTAATCGGGGCAAGCCTGGACAGCAGCCCATAGACCGCGCCCAGAGGACAGAAGGTCTGGCAGAAGGGGCGGGAAAAGACCAGCATCATCACTAAAAACAGTCCAAGAATTGTAAGTCTGACAGTATTCTCTCCGGCAAGGCCGTAAAGCGCGCTGGCCTCAGGGCTGTCAATAAAATAGTTAGGCACATGCGCGGTGAGGGTTCCGACCGGACAGACCTTGCAATAATAGAAATTTCTCTCAGCCGCGACTTCATAACCCAGCAAATACGGCGAAACTATAACCAGTATCAGCAGGGCAAGATATTTGATATACCTGAAAGACTTGGGTAGTTTCCCCTTCAAGAACGGGATTCGGTGGAGCAGATCCTGCAATATGCCGAAAGGGCAGAGGAAACCGCAGGCAAGGCGCCCAAGCAACACCCCGAAGGACAGCAGCATCGCCAGCCCTAGGATAGGAAGCGTGCGGATGGAAAACCCATACGTCATTACTCCGATAGGACATGTAAATGTAGCCCAGGGGCAGGCATGGCAGTTAAAGCCGGGGGTGCAGATGGAGCGCAGGGACACACCGAAGACACGCAGGTTTAGAAGGCTGGTTGAGATGAGCGCGATATAAAAACGCAAGCTGGAAAACAGCGAGATTAATTTCATGGTGTCAACCTACAAGAGTAATTCTATTTCCCAACTTGCAGAGATTAAATTCAACCTTGTCAGCTTATAAAATTACTGGCAACGCTCCGCGCCGCCAAAGTTAATTATTGTCAGGTAGGGCAGTCTTCCTCAGGCGTTACTTCCTGGGAAAGGGGCGGGCTCGTGGTTTCGCCGGGAGAAACGATTGCCCCTCCCTGGTTGTCTCCAGGGGTGTCTGGCGCAGCCGGGACTGTACCGCGCTGATCATAGAGCTTGCCATCATAAGCCTGTACGAAGCGATCAACAGATGAGGCGGCGAGGAACTCCGGGCCGCTGTAGACAACAATTTCACTTTCAGTTTCCCAGCGGATCTCATGCCTCTCCCAAAAGATCCCATAGAGAAGGATGGCTGCAACCGCCAGTAGAATTAAAACCCGGATAAATTTCATAATCATCTCAATACAGCAAGGTTATGGTTTTCTTGCCAGTTGGCGACCGTCTTCAACTCTCCGAGTAAGCCCTGCCTGGTCAAAGGATTCCAGGATAGCAACACTTAAGTTACGGCTTGCGCCGGTAGCCTTTCTAAATTCAGACAACATAACTGTATCATTCTCTTGACACAAATCTATTAATTTCTGGCGGCAATCATCATAAATTTCCTTCGCCAGCAGATTCGGCCCCATCTGCACCAGTAAGCCTTCCTCTTTCAGCAGTTTAAGCAGGACCTTCATCTCCTTTTCAGGAATGTTTAATTCATCCTTCAAGGAGCCGCGCGCGGGTGGATTGATGCCGCCCGCAAGCACCTGCTGTATAATGGTTTCCCGCAATTCAATCTGACGCGCGCTCAGGGCTGGCTGGAAGGACTCGAGCGTTACCCGGCCGTGGCGCAGCACCATGCCACCCCCCTCACTTAATAG
>JAFGNG010000225.1 GCA_016927125.1 Planctomycetota bacterium
GAATTCCAGAAATCCGCCGCGCAGGACCTGGAGGCCAGACAGAAGGCGGTGGGCGAGCTGGTCAAGCCCTTGCACGAGTCCCTCGGCAAGGTGGATTCGCGGATTGAAAAGATAGAAGCCTCGCGCCGAGAAGCCTATGGCATGTTGACCGAACAGATCAAAGGCATGAACACGATCCAACAACGGCTGACCACGGAAACGGCGAATCTCGTCACGGCGCTACGCAAGCCGCATGTCCGCGGCAACTGGGGGGAGATCCAACTGCGCCGCGTGGTTGAGATTGCGGGGATGCAGGAGCGTTGCGACTTTGACCAGCAGACCAGTGTAAGTGTTGAAACCGGGGCCCTGCGCCCAGACATGGTGGTGCACCTGCCAGGCGGCAAGACCGTGGTAGTGGATTCCAAGACCCCTCTCGAGGCTTATCTAAACCTGGTGGAGAGCGAAGACGAGGAGGAGCGCAAACTCCTGATGCAAAACCATGCCAATCATGTCCGCAAACATGTCCGCGACCTCGCCAGCAAATCCTACTGGCGGCAGTTTGATCCCGCCCCGGAATTCGTGGTTATGTTCCTGCCCGGGGAGCCTATCTTCAGCACGGCCTTGCAAGCGGATCCAGGGTTGCTCGAATATGGCGTCTCCGAGAAAGTGATCCTGGCAAGCCCCACCACCCTGATCGCCTTGCTCCAGGCAGTGGCTTATGGCTGGCGGCAGGAATCGATAGCGGCAAACGCACAGGAGATCAGCAATCTTGGGCGCGAGCTCTATGAGCGGGTCGCCAAGATCGCGGAATACTTTAGCAAATTGGGCCAAAACCTGGATCGGAGCGTGCAGGCCTACAATGACGCGGTGGGTTCACTGGAGTCGCGGGTGCTGCCCACCGCCCGCAAATTCAAGGAGCTCGGCGCGGCTTCCCCGGGGGAACTGCCGGAACTCAAGAATGTTGACCGCCTCTCCCGCCCCCTCCAGGCGGATGAGCTCCTGGATAACAATCAGGTCTGAGAGCTCTTCTTCTACCTCCTAACTTGACACTTATTGCCGCGTTCCCTAAGCTAACCTCATGGAACCGAAAGAGCGGGAACTGGTTGTCAACCAGTCCATTACCATCCCCCTGAGGGAGATCTATTTTGAATTCGCCCATGCCGGCGGGCCGGGGGGGCAGAATGTCAACAAGGTCAGCACCCAGGCCACACTCTGCTTTGCCGTTGCCAAGAGCGCAGCACTCACCCCTTCCCAGAAACACCGCGTCTTCTCCCTGCTCCGCAACCGGATCAACCGCGATGGGATTCTGCGGATTACCTGTCGTTCCCACCGCACCCAGCCCGCCAATCGCCGCGCAGCCCAGCATAATTTTATCCAACTCCTGGCGGAGGCCTTCAAGCCCCGCCCGGTCCGGCACGCGACCCGGCCCACGCGCGGCTCGCGGGAACAACGGCTGAATCAAAAACATCAGCGCGCCGTTATCAAGAAGCTGCGCCAACGTCCCGGCGAAGAAGATTAACCTCATCTTTACCAGCATCTCAGCACCAGCTTGAATTTACCTGAAATATATTTGAATCATGAAAAAAGGCGTGGCTCAGCGGATTACCTCATAATCGTGCTTGGTCAACTCGGATTGCCGGCCGGTGCTGTGGTAGAGGATATTCCGCCGCCATTCCAGCATCTGGCGCAGGTAGCCGCGTTTTTCAAAACGGCGCACGGAAGTACGGCAGGCCTTGGTGGGGACATAGATAAATTCAGCGCCGGCTGCCAGTGCCCGCCGGGCCAGGTCGCTACCGGTTCCTTGCGGGAGGGATTCATCAAAACCGCCAACACGTTTATAAACACTGTTGGAAATCAAAACCGCGCCCGCGGCAGGAACGTGTTTGTACCTGCAGAAAATATTCATAACCCAGAAAAAAACCCTGCTTTTCAGATAAACTTTGTCGGGGCGGGTGTAGAACCCTCCCACAATTTCTCGCTCGACCTGCACAAACGACGCCAGGTCTGTTAACGCCCCCGCTTCCAGCGAGGTGTCAACATTCCAGAAGAGTAATAATTCATTCAAGGCTTCTCGCCCGCCGAGGTTATTGCCGAAGGACATGCCGTAGCGCGCATCATCAATAACCTTTACGGGATATGACCTGGCTATATCCACCGAATGGTCGGTGCAGCCGTTGCAGGCCACAATGATTTCAACCGGGGCGGGATATTCCATCTTCCGGAGCAAGGCCTCGCTGAGGGTGCGGCCGAGCAGCGCCTCTTCATTATGGGTGGGGAAGACAATTGAGAGAGAGGGTACGGTGGACATGCCCAATCCTTATGATGGGAACGCTGTTATAATTTTTAACGCAAAGAAAAATCGCAAAATAAAGTAATCAGGAAAGACCCAGTTCTCCCCGGAAGTAGGCAATGGTTTTAGTTAGGCCCTCCCGCCGGGAGACTACCGGTTCCCAGCCAAGGCAGGCTTTGGCCTTGGTGATATCCGGCCGGCGTACCTTCGGGTCGTCAACCGGCAGGGGCCGATGGACAATCTTACTGCACGAGCCGGTAAGTTCTTTCAACTCCTTGGCGAAGTCCTGGATGGAGATCTCCTCCGGATTGCCAATGTTGACCGGCTCGATTTCATCCGACATTAACAGCCGATAAATCCCGTTGACCA
This sequence comes from Planctomycetota bacterium, assembly GCA_016927125.1. Classification (GTDB taxonomy): domain Bacteria; phylum Planctomycetota; class SZUA-567; order SZUA-567; family JAFGNG01; genus JAFGNG01. The sequence continues at coordinate 2,639 of JAFGNG010000225.1, forward strand.
GGTCGGAGACAAAGCAGAAGCTGCGCGTCTGCTGGCCATCGCCGAAAACAGTGATATCTTCACCCTTCAACATCTGCGATAGGAACGAAGGCAACGCCCGCCCGTCATCAATGCGCATGCGCGGGCCATAGGTATTGAAGATGCGCACGATCCGGGTTTCAATCCCATGGGTGCGGTGGTACGCCATGGTGATGGCCTCCGCAAAGCGCTTGGCTTCGTCATACACCCCGCGTGGGCCAATCGGGTTGACATGCCCCCAGTAATCTTCGGTCTGGGGATGCACCGCCGGGTCGCCATAAACCTCGCTGGTGCTGGCAAGCAGGAAGCGCGCCCCCTTGGCCTTGGCCAGCCCCAGCGCGTTGTGGGTGCCGAGAGAGCCGACCTTCAAGGTCTGGATGGGGAGCTTGAGATAATCAATCGGGCTGGCCGGGGAGGCGAAGTGCAGAATATAATCCACCGGCCCATCGACCTGGATGAAGCCGGAGACATCACTGTGCAAAAACAGAAAATTATCATTCTTAGCGAGATGTTCAACATTCGCCATCCTGCCGGTGCACAGGTTGTCGATGCAGATTACCTTATGTCCTTTTTCAAGGAGATAATCACAAAGGTGGGAACCAAGAAAACCGGCGCCTCCGGTTACAACTGTTGTGGGCATGGGCGATTCCTTTTCCGACATGGATAATACCTTGATTATAATGTCCCGGTTTCACCCGGGGAAGAAAAAAGCACATCGAGTTATTAAAATCTGAAATAAGCAAGCAAATCCAACCAATATTAATACTCATTCAGAGATTAGTAATTATTCCAAAAAAAAATCATGGCCGATAATATTTTTCTTAAGTAAATTCCCTGCTCCAGCCGATAAAGAACAATATGGTTCTATTCTTTTTATCTTCTGTCTGGATAGAGGCTTTTACTGGATGCAATCACATTTTTGATTATTCAAGGATTGCCACGGTTTCTTCGAGAACAACAGAATGAAGGCTGTATTATGCAGGAAATGATCAGCCAGGTTATCGGCAGCCTCCCCGGGGGTTACACCCCCAAGCAAAACCGGGGGCGACATAAGCAACCCCGCTATCATTGGGAGCATCATGAGCATGCCAGGGTTCTAGCAAGCGGAGATATTGTGGAGCTGTCATCCTCTGCGCCCCAGGCGTTTACTTCCGAAGAGTTGGCCACGGTTTTCAGCCTCAGCGACCGCCTCTCGCAGGGGGAAGAAGTAGCGACAGAAGAAATTCTGCAGTTACAGACAGAGAGGACTCTCTTTGCGGTGCTGGCAATGGAACTCATGAAACCGGAGTCAACCGCGGCGAAGTTCCTCTGGCCGACGGGGATCAAGAATTGTACAACTCAGGAATTTGAATCAGCATACCAGCGCCTGGTCCAGCATGTCAGCCGGGAGAGCATGACAATCACCGAACAGATCGAACTTCGCCGCCGAGCCCTGGTAGAGGCCTACCGCTCCCTGGATTTTGAGTTGCTGGCTGATTAATCCGCAGCTTGACCGGTCTTCCCATCACCAAAAATCATTATTACAACCGGGATGCTGCATTAATGCGGCAATTTAGCCTCGGCCACTTTTTTTACCTAGATGCATATCATTTTATTCCCGGATATATTATAATAACTGCGTAACAGCTATCTCAACGGATTTGAGCAAAGGACTTTACTTGTGGCTGCGGGCAGACAAAAAACAGGGACAAGAAAAACCCACTGGCGGGTAGCGATAGTGGATCTCGGCTGCGCCAAGAACACGATCGATTCCGAGTCAGCACTCGGGGCATTGCTGGAGGCAGGCTTCGCCTTTGCCGCGGATGTTACCGAGGCCGACCTGGTGCTGATCAATACCTGCGGCTTTATCAACAGCGCCAAGGAGGAGTCGATTGCCAATATTCTCGAGATTACCGCGCACAAGCAGGATAATCCCGGCCTCAAGATAGCCGCCATGGGCTGCCTGGTGCAGCGCTATGGTGAGGAATTGTCCCAGGAGGTTCTGGAGTTGGACGGCCTGCTGGGTTTTTCCGCGTATAACAGGCTGGCTGACAATTGCAAAAAAATCATGGCAGGCAAGCGGGTCGTTTCCTACCAGGGCAAGGCTTCCCTGAGCTTTGGCGAAGGCCCGCGGTTGCTATTAACCGGTAAGGCCTATGCCTATCTCCGCATCGCCGAAGGGTGCGACAACCGCTGCGCTTATTGCGCCGTACCACTGATCCGCGGCAGCTACCGCAGCCGCTCGGCCGCAGCTATCCTGCGGGAAGCGGAGGCACTGGTAAAGGAAGGCGCACGGGAATTATGCCTGGTCGCGCAGGATACCGCCTACTATGGTGCGGATCGAACCGGTAAGCCGCGACTCGGCAAACTGTTGCGAAAGCTCTTACAGATCCCCGGAAAACCCTGGATCCGCCTGCTCTATGCCCATCCAGCGCATCTGGATGATGATACTATTGCTCTGCTGGCAAGTGAAGAGCAGTTGTTGCATTACTTGGATCTCCCGATCCAGCATATCAATACCCGTATCCTCAAACGCATGGGCAGGAAGGTTACTCGCCAGGAGATAGAAAAATTAATCTCCCGGCTACGCGCGCGGATTCCAGAATTAACCTTGCGGACAAGTTTGATCACCGGTTTTCCCGGGGAAACCGAAGCCGACTTCAAGGAGTTGCAGGAATTTGTCGCCGAAGGGCATTTCCAGCATCTCGGGGTATTCTCATATTCTCGGGAGGAAGACACCGCTGCCTACCGGATGAAAAACCAGGTACCGGAGGCACTGGGGGATTCCCGGGCCGAAGCCTTGATGAAAATTCAACAAGGCATCACCTTTGCCTGGCTGGACAGCCGCCTTGGCCAGACCGTCCCCGTACTGGTCGAACAGGCTTCCCCTGGAGGGGGCGCTTTTGGGCGTTCATCATGTGAAGCCCCGGAGGTTGATGGAGAGATTATTATTCCCAACGGTGATTTTTACCCAGGCCAAATAATTCCTGCTTGCCTTCGCCTTCGCAACCACTATGATTTAATGGCAGATGCATGAAAACAGCGGATTTATTGCGATAATAAACCGTAATAAATATGGGAAGATCTGTTTCCAAAATATCATTAAATATTTTTCATTACACCTCCCCCATTAAGCTAGAATTATCGCTTTAATAATATAATTGTTAAAAGTATGTTAGTAGTTTATATATAAGGGCTTATAGCTGCGATGACGAAACGCATCCCTGATGATGAAGAATTAGTCACAGCGCCCCCTCAACAGGCGGAATCCTCCGGTATTCGGCCTGCGATCAGGGTTTCTCCTGACGGGATTCAAAAAACCATCTCGGATGCGCAGAAAAAACGTTCCAGCCGCAGGGGCGGCAGCAGGGCCAAGAATATCGCCTCCGCGCTCTCCGATAGCGAAGACGCCAAGCCTTTTGGTTTGAGCCTGGCAGCTAAGTTCTCCATTCCCATCTGTATTTTCATTGCCTGCATCATCGGCGGGTGGGGGTTGTGGATTGGCCGCAATATGGAAAAGGTGATGAGCAGCGATATTGAAAATACCGGTGTCATCGCTATGAAATTCCTGGCCGAACGCGGCGAAGAAATTCTCTCTGCCTATCAGGCCAAGCCGGGCTCCTGGCCCTTATTGGCAAGGCTGGTAGAGGAGAATGAGCTCGAAGAGAAGTTCGGTCCCGGCACCACTAAACTCCTGCAGGAATATGATACTATGCAGACAGGATCGCGCCGGTTACCAGCGGAGAAAGTCGAAAAATCGCCCGTCTATCAGCGCAGCCAGGAGGTAATGGCGTACATCCAGGAAAAAGCTGTCCTGCAGGCAGTATTGCGCAGTTTATTGGAAAATGGCAAGGCTGAAGATAACGAAATCCTGGACGCGATTATTTACAACCAGGATAACGCTATCCTTGCCAGTGCCCGCCCGCTTAGCCAGGGCTTAGAACTCAAAGATGACTCCCAGCCATCGCCGAGTTATCTTGCGGACCTGGGGACAAAACGTGACGGTACCAGAATTGAACAATTTAAGGTCGGGCTCGATGGCAACCCGAAATCCTGCTTTTATTTTACCAAGCCGCTTTCCTTGCCAGCTACGACCGGTGGTCTGGTTCGCGGCAGCGCCGTCTTGATTCTTTCCGCCCACCGGCTGGATGCGCAGAAGGCGTGGCTGCAGACAGAGATGAGTATTGTCGGCGTCTTCGCGGTGATCTTCGCGGCCATCATCTGTTATTTTATTGCCTGGTACCTCATCCGGCCTTTCCATGTCCTGGTTAAGGATATTGCCTGCGTCGCGCGGGGGGATTTGAATCATGAAACCATTATGCAATCGAAGGACGAAATCGGCGCCCTGGCCCTGCGCTTTAATGATATGACCCGGAGATTGCGGGAAGCGCATGATGCGGAGAAAGAACAGATCCGGATGGAGGATGAACTGGATCTCGCGCAGGAGATCCAGACCAGTCTTCTGCCGTCAAAGATCCCGCACATCAAGGGCTTTGATGTCTATGCGATCTACCAGCCGGCCAAGGAGGTCAGCGGCGATTATTTCGATCTCTTTCCCATCGACAGCGAACATCTCGGCGTAATCGTGGCCGATGTTTCCGGCAAGGGAATCCCCGGCAGCATGGTGATGGCAACCACGCGCGCGATTCTGCATTTCATCGCCACGGAAAATCTCTCCGCCCGTGACACTCTGGCGCGGACCAACCAGGTGCTTTCCGCAGATATCCGCCGCGGGATGTTTGTAACCGCGCTCTACGCGGTCATCAATGTCAGGAAAAGCGAGATGCTGCTCGCCAGCGCCGGGCATAATCCCCTGGCGATCTACCGCGCCGCCACCAAGGACCTGGAGTTGATCAATCCCGGTGGAATTGCCCTGGGCTTCGACAAGGGCGAACTCTTCAACCGCAATATCAAGGAGACCAAACTTTCCCTGGCCCCTGGCGACCGGGCGGTGTTTTATACCGATGGGATTGTCGAGGCTATGAGCGAACAGAACGAAGAATATACCAGCGAAAGGTTTTACGAATTTATTCGCGCCAATTCAGATCTCTCCAGCAAAAATTTTGTGGAAAACCTCCTGGCAGATGTGGCTGCGCACGAAGGCGATGCGGAACAGCATGACGACATCACGATTGTCACCTTTCGCAAGGAAGGAGGGGCTGCTTGAAGATCGCTCACCATGCTCACAAGGATATCGTAATTCCAAACAGCACCCGGCATCTGGTTACGGTGCGCCAGGCGGTTTTTGATGTCATTCAGGAAAGCGGGTTTCCGGAACACGAAATGCTGCGGATTGCGCTTGCCATCGACGAAGCGCTCAGCAACATTATGGAGCACGCCTTCGAAACCGAAAATCTGAAGGCAGAATTGACGATCAATCTCAGCCTGGACGCGGATGAAGAAAAATTCGAGGCACTCATCCTGGATTCGGGTAAAGAATTTGATCCCGGGGAAATCGAGTCGCCCGACATCCTTACCCATGTTGCCAGCGGTCAGAAGACCGGCCTGGGGATTTTTTTAATGCGACAAGTTATGAATGAGGTAAAATATACCTTTGTCTCCGGATTTCGGAATGAACTCCGCATGATCAAATACGCACACGATTTTAAAACAAAAGGGGCTACAAATGCCGGAACTCAAGATCACTACCAAAATCATTGATCACGACATTACCTTGATTCGCTTGGTGGGCTTTCTTGACGCCCATACCTTTGAGGAACTGGATGTTGTCATCAATGACCTCTTCGAAAAGAACATCCATAAGATCGTGGCCGATCTCTCCGCGTTAGAGTATATCAGCAGCGCCGGGGCGGGAGTGTTTATTGGCGCGCTCGCGGCTGCGCAGGAAAATTCCGGGAATATTATCCTGGCCGCTGCGAATGAAAATATTCACGAAGTCTTCGATCTCCTGGGGCTGACCCAGATCTTCACCATGACCGATTCGGTGGAAACCGCTGCCAAGGCCTTTGAATGCAATGCCTGAGATTCATCTCTTACCTGAGCAAGTCCGCAACCGCATCGCCGCGGGGGAGGTTCTGGAGCGGCCGGCCAGCGCGGTCAAGGAACTGGTCGAGAACGCCATCGATGCCAACGCCACAGCCATAGAGATAGAGATCGCCGAAGGCGGGCGCAGCCTGCTCCGCGTTGCCGACAACGGCCACGGTATCCCTTCTAAGCAACTCGCCACCGCTGTCCTACGTTACGCTACCAGCAAGATCCACGATGTCGCCGATATCTTTAAAATAACCTCAATGGGCTTTCGCGGCGAAGCCTTGCCCAGCATCGCGGCGGTGAGTTACCTGGAGATAGCCAGCCGAACTCCCAACGCAGACGCGGGTGAGGTGCTGGTGATCAAAGGCGGGGAGGTTCTCTCCCAGTCACCTTCCGGGAGAGCTCCGGGAACTGCGGTGACGGTGCGCGACCTGTTTTACAATACTCCGGCGCGCCGGAAGTTCCTGAAGAGCGCACGCTCCGAAGCGGCCGCGATCCACGAAGCTATTATCCGCCTCGCCCTGGGACATCCTGAAATCGCTTACCGCTTTATTAATGGCGGCAAGACCGTTCTCGATCTTCCCCAACACAGCGATGTTCTTTCCCGCCTTGGCGGACTCTTTGGCGAGGAAACGCTCCGCTCTCTAATCCCCATTCATTACCAGGCCGGCGTTGGGGTAACTATCTCTGGTTTCATTGGCCGCCCGCCGGAGAGCCGCGCGAACTCCCGCGGTATCTATACCTTTGTCAACCGGCGTTATATTTCGCACCCCCCCCTGACACATGTGTTGCGCCAGGCTTTCGAGGGCACCCTGCCCGCACGGCGCTATCCGCTGGCCTACGTCTTCCTGGCGATTACTCCGGAAGAGATCGATATCAATGTCCATCCCACCAAGCTGGATATCCGCTTTTCCGAACCGCGCATGATCCTGGGCGCTCTGCACCGCGCGGTTGAAACAGCATTGCGGGGAGGGGATGATTCGGAATTGGAAGAAGAAATTATTAAATCCGGAAGGTCCCTGGTTAATACAAAACCAGGAAGCGAACCAGCAACTATTAATCCTTCGCCCCCGGGTTCAACCGCAGCCGAGTCGGCAGGGGTTTACACGGAACAACCTCGAAAAGCCCCGACGTTCAGCCGGTCTGCTCCTGCCTCGGGCAAGGTTCCTCGCGCGGCAGAGGCAAGCGGCAAGGCGGGGCTCTTTCATCTTAACCAGTTGCCGGAAGCGGGCAATTTCCGCGTGCTCGGACAGGCGCACGATTCCTACCTGGTGGTGGAGAGTACGGACGGGGTGTTGCTGATTGACCAGCATGCCCTGCATGAGCGTTTGATTTATGAAGAACTGCGCCAAACCCGGAATCCTGCCAGCCAGAAGCTCCTGGTGCCGGCGGTGGTAGAGCTTACCCCGGAGGAATTCGCGATTTGCGAAGAGATTAAGGATGAACTGGTTGAGATGGGCTTCCAGGTCGAACCCTTTGGCGAAGACACCCTCTCGCTCCAGGCAGTCCCAACAGTGGTGAA
>JAFGNG010000019.1 GCA_016927125.1 Planctomycetota bacterium
ACCATCGCCTCCATCACCTTCCAGAATTTTTTTAAGCTCTATAACAAGCTTGCGGGCATGACCGGTACCGCGATGACCGAGGCCAAGGAATTCCTCTCCACTTACGGGCTGGACGTGGTGAGTATCCCCACCAACCGCCCGCTCTTGCGGAAGAACTGGACCGACCTGATCTACGGTAGTGAAAAAGAAAAATACGACGCCATTGTCGAACATGTCGCCACCATCCACGGCATGGGCCGCCCGCTCTTGATCGGCACCATCTCGATTGAACGCTCCGAGGTGCTCAGCGAGTTATTGCAGCGCCGGGGTATTCCGCACGATGTCTTAAACGCCAAGCAGCACGCCCGCGAGGCGCAGATTGTGGCGAAGGCCGGTGAATTCGGCCGCGTTACCATTGCGACCAACATGGCTGGCCGCGGTACCGATATCAAGCTCGGTAAAATCGGGCTCGAAGAACTGCTGGAGTATTGGCAGACGTGGAAGCTGGCGCCGAAGGAAGCAAGCGCGGATCTGCCAGAGGAAGAATTGGAACGCCTCTGCGTCTTACGCTGGGCCGAAATCTGGCTGCAGGACGAATTGCAGAAGGGCGGCGAGCACAGCATTGCGGAATATAAAGAGCTGTTGCAAAAGCGCTGGCACGAAGAGGGGCTGCATCCCTTAAGCATTACTGACAGCGTCGCTACCCTTGGCGGGCTCCACGTAGTCGGTACCGAGCGCCATGAAGCCCGGCGCATCGACAACCAGTTGCGCGGGCGCTGCGCGCGCCAGGGCGATCCCGGCAGTAGCCGCTTCTTCCTGTCGCTCGATGATGATATCATGCGCATCTTCGCCGCCGACAAAACCAAGTCGCTCTTGCGTTATATCGGCCTCTCCAACGGGATGCCGCTGGAGCACTCCATGGTGGCCAACGCGATCGAACGCGCCCAGCGCAAGGTGGAAGAACGCAACTTCGAGATCCGCAAAAACCTGCTCGATTATGACGGCGTGATGAATGAGCAGCGCATGATTATTTACGACCGCCGCCAGACCTGGCTCGAAGAACGCGACCTGCGTGAGACCATGCTGGATTATATTGATGAAACGCTGGAAGCGCGGATCATGGAATTCGCGGACCCGGAGAAACGTAGCGAGGAATGGAACCTGCCGGAACTCTGCGTTTGGCTCCGTGAAACCCTCCTGGTGGAAATGACTCCGGCAGAGTTGAAAACAATAGTAGAGAAGCAGCAGGAAGCCCTGCTTGATGCTATTAACAAGCGGGTGCAGCAAGCCTACGCGCAAAAGGAACAGGAAATTGGCGAGGCGCAGCAGCGGGAGATGGAGAAGTACCTGCTGCTGCAGACCCTGGACCGGAAATGGATGGACCACCTCTACGCGATGGACCTCTTGCGGGAAGGCATTAACCTGCGCAGCTATGCCGGCCAGGATCCCAAGCTGATCTACAAGCGCGAAGGCTACGAAATGTTTCAGGAGCTTTGGGACACCTTGCGCGAAGAGGTGATCAGCATCATCATGAAGATCCGCCCGGCCAAGGAAGAAGAACCCATGGAGCTGGAAGAAGCGGAGGTGGGCGCGGAGGTCCACGGCGACTTTAGCGCTTATGAAGCCGCACAGGAACGCGCCGGGGCCAATGCCGGGGAGGTGCACCACGAGCCCATCGTCCGCAGCGAGAAGAAGGTCAGCCGCAATGATCCCTGTCCCTGCGGTTCCGGGAAGAAGTATAAGAAGTGCTGCGGGCGCTAATGAGGCCTGCATGACAGCCTGATATTTTCCGCCTGTTTCGTCCGGCTTGCAAGAGTCGAACCAGGAAACAGGCATTTTTATGCCTGCAAGGAAGGCAATCCAGTGACGAGCTCCCCCGATCCCATTCCCCACAACCATGCCTGGAAGCGCAACCTGGCTTTTATCTGGTGCTCGCAATTTCTTTCCCTGATGGGCTTTGGCTTTGCTTTAACCTTTGCGCCCTATTACATTCAGGAACTTGGTGTAAGCAAAGAGCATGAAACCTTATGGACCGGTATTTTCAGCGCCTCCGCCCCCTTCATGCTGGCGTTAGCAGCGCCAATTTGGGGAATGCTGGCGGATCGTTACGGACGCAGGTTGATGCTGCTCAGGGCAAATATTGGCGGGACAGTGATGCTCTTCTGTATGAGCCAGGTAACCTCGGTTGAACAGCTAATTGTGCTGAGGTTAATCCAGGGGATTTTTACTGGGACAGTACCCGCAGCCCAGACCCTCGTCGCGGTCTGTACCCCGGAACGGCGGCAAGGAACCGCCCTGGGTTCCTTAATGGCAGGGGTTATTTCAGGACAGATCGCAGGGGCTGCAATCGGCGGTTATTGCGCGGATATCGTTGGCTACCGGGCGTGTTTTTTGATTGCCTCAGGAATCACGCTGCTGGCCGGACTATTAGTCTTTGGGGTTGATGAAAAATTCCTGCGCCCGGAAAGAGAGAAAACTACAGAAAAAATCACCAAACGGATCTTTCGACTGCCGCGCATCGGCACTGCTCTGCCAGTATTGTTTGTGCTCCTTGTCATGTCAGCTGCAATCCGCTTCGATCAGCCATTTCTGCCTCTGTTTGTCCAACAATTACATGGCATGCGAGAAGGCGCATCTACCCTTACAGGACAATTAGTGGGAATCGGCTTAATTGCTTCAATCTTTACCGCTGTTATCATGGGAGTTCTGGCAGATCGCTATTCACCCGCCAAACTCTGGATTATCGCGGCTTTTGGTTCCGCTGTATTCATGTTCAGCCAGGGATTTGCCTCGGGTTTCCCCTTTCTGTTTGGGACCCGCGCGGCCTTATTTTTCTGTGCCGGAGGGCTGCACCCTCTTTTCACAATCTGGCTGGTGCGGACTTCTCCACCCAAGAAAATCGGCTCGGTTTTAGGATGGGCTTCTTCCGCAAGGGCTCTCGGCTGGACGATCGCCCCCTTGGCAGGAGCAGGTGTCGCGATGGCAACAACCAAGATAATGCTCTGGCTGACTGCCTCCTTATGCGATTTGGATTTTGCTATAATTATTGGGCTTCGGGCCGTGTTCTTGGTTGCCGGCGTACTGTTGTTATCATTAATTCCTCTCACGCTTATAATTACCCGCAAAGGTAACAATAACGGGATTAATAACTCCTGAGCTGGTTCCGCAACTAAACGCAGGGTTTAAGTACTAGTAAAATCCCGAAAAACCTTAACAATAATCCCTCCCGCTGAAATTGGGGTTGACGCCTGCGCTGGGCGTGGTAAGCTTTCCCGGTACTACCAAGATTCAAGATAATGCCCAAACCGTGCGGGTGGCGTTGAGCGCCGGGACCGCGCAATAGTGGAACGCGAACCGGGTCAGGCGGGGAACCGAGCAGCCCTAAGCTAATTCTGTTATGTGCGCATTCGTTTCTGCAGGAGCTGTCCGCGCGGGGAGGGTTTAATTCAAAATTATTATTCCATCACTGACAGCAGCTTACGGAGTTAATCCATGGCCTATCTTGCCATGAGCCGCCGCTATCGGCCAGCCACCTTCGACGAGGTGGTGGGGCAGGAACATGTCGCCAAGACACTCAAGAACGCGATCACCAGCGGGCGGGTGGCGCACGCCTACCTTTTTTGCGGGCCGCACGGCGTGGGCAAGACCTCGATGGCGCGGATCTTCGCCAAGGCGCTTAACTGCACCGGCGGCCCGAGCGCGGAGCTGCCCGCCGACTGTCCAATCTGCAAGGATATCACTAACGGCAACGATACCGACGTCATGGAAATTGACGGCGCGAGCAATAACGGCGTTGAACAGGTGCGGAGTCTGCGCGAACACACCGGTTATGTCCCCTCCCGGGCACGCTTCAAGATCTATATCATTGACGAAGTGCATATGCTCTCCGTCCCCGCCTTCAACGCCTTATTGAAAACCCTGGAAGAGCCGCCGCCGCATGTGAAGTTCATCCTTGCCACCACCGAACCGCACAAGTTGCTGGACACAGTGCTCTCCCGCTGCCAGCGCTTTGATTTCCGTTTAATCCCGGTCCCAGTCATTACCCAGAGCTTGTATGCGCTGTGTCAGAAGGAAGATATCAAGATCACTGACGACGCGATCGAGGCGATCGCCGCCTTTGCTTCCGGCTCGATGCGTGACGCGCTGGTGCTTCTGGACCAGCTTACCAGCTACTGCCTGGACGGCGTTACCCGCGAGGATGTGGAACGCGTGCGCGGGGTTGCAGGGGTGGAGTCGGTGGTGAATCTCTTTAACGCGATTACCTCGCAGGATTGCCAGGCCGCGCTCAAAACTGTGGACGAAGTCTCCCGGCGCGGTACCGGTGCGGGGGATTTCCTGGAGCAGTTAATCACCTACGGCCGCGACCTGATGCTCTACATAACTACCAAGAATGAGGAAAATCTCTCCGGGTACGGCCCCGCGCGCGAAGCAGTCAAACGCCACGCCGAAGCAGTCTCGATTGAACAGGCGCTCTTGATTCTTGATATCTTCACCACTGCCCGCACCCGGGTACGCAGCCGGGTTTTGTCCAATCCACAGGTGCCGCTGGAAATGGCAGTGGTCCGCCTGGCAGGCCTCGAAGGAATTGAGTCGGTGGGTAAGGCAATCGCCCGCCTCGAAGCCCTGGCTGCAGGCGGCAGCCTTGTTGAAGCCGCTTCGGCTCCCAACGCGGAAAAAAAAACGCCGCATTTTGAGATCCCCATAGAAAAACCGGCAAAAACCCCGCAAGCAGAGCCCCAACAGCTTCAGTTAGAGACGGTCGCCAATGCAGTCGAAGCCTCCAGCTATCCCTACAAGTCACCGGAACCGCCCCCAATCACTGAAACCGGATCTGAACCGAGGGCTGTAGCTGAAGGGGGAAATAACTTAACCCTGGAATTCTTGCAGGAGAGCTGGCCGCAGGTGCTTGAGGCTATCCATGAAAATTATCCACCGGATCGGGCATACTTTCAGGATATCAAACCGGTCTCGGTGGAGGATAATACACTTGTCCTGGAATTGCCGCCGGGTGGAATCTTTATCCAGGAGCAGTTTGAAGATCGCGACCGCCGTAACCGCGTGATTGCCTGCCTTAGCCAGGCATTGCAACGCAGCGTTAATTTCCGCATGATTATTGCTAAGGATGGCAGCCGCGAAAACCCCGCGCAGGAGTCGGCCCGTTCCCGTAAGGACGCGCTGCAGGATCCGATAGTGCAGATGGTAATGGAAAAGTTTAAAGGCGAATTGCTGAACATAGAGTAAAATGAGCAGTTAAAAAAGGATTTTGAATCTGCCGGAGGAATGCTATGGCTCGAAATTTCTGGCAAGAACTCAAGGGGGTCTTCAAGGAAGATATCGCCCTTAATGAACTTCTGGATCCATCCAAGACCAGTGCTCGGTTTTACAAGTACCTGTTGCTCCTGCGCGAGATTTTGCGCTCCATCCGCAAGGATAAGGCCTTTAACATGGCTTCGGCGCTGGCGTACAAGTTCCTGACTTCCCTGGTGCCAATCCTCTTTATCTCGCTTTCTGTGGCGGCCATGCTCGATGCCAAGGGCACGGAGGAGGCATTGGATGCCAACAGCGTTTACAGCGAAAGCTTCCTGCAGGTCATTCTTGATCAGATCCCGCCATTCGAAGGGCGAGAAAACCTGGTGGACTGGATTCGCGACGTCGCCAGCAAAGCTAAGATGATCGCCGGGGTCAGCTTCATCCTCCTGTTTTTTACCGCCTATTCGCTGTTACAATCCATTGAAAGTGTTTTCAATATGATCTGGAAGGTGACGGAAAAACGCCCTTTCATGGGTAAGATCGGGGCTTTTCTAAGCACTCTTCTGATCGTGCCGATGTTGTTGAGCTTGTCGCTCTTTTTCTCCGAGTATGTAACCAGGGTAACCGAAGGGGCAGATTGGATCATGCCCATTCTTTCGATCTGCATGACCATAATTGCTTTGGGGGCGCTCTATTATTTCCTGCCCTTTACCCCGGTCAAGCTGCGCAACGCCTTAGCGGGAGGGATTTTAGCCGGGATTTTCCTGGAGTTGGCGAAGCGCGGGTTTGAGTATTTCGCCCTTTACGTGGGCGGGAATTATAAAAATATCTATGGCCCCTTGCTTGCCCTGCCATTCTTCCTCTTGTGGATCTGGCTGGTCTGGGTGATTGTCCTGATCGGCGCGGAAGTATCTTTCGTGTTTCAGAATTTTCGCGATCTCGCGGGCAAGGCGGAATTGGAAAAGCGGGGCTTGCGGACCAGGCTGTACTTTGCGGTCAGGATTGTGCAGTTTGTCAGCGAGCGCTTCCACCGGGGCGAGGACCAATCGCGCCTGATCGATGAGGCGTCGGATCTTTTAAAAGTACCGCCCTACATCGTCCGCGAAGTGCTGGGCGCGCTGGTGAAAGGAAATATCCTCCGCCATGTTGTCCCCGGGGAGGACGCCTACTTACCGATGAAAGACATCAACGCGCTGAGCGTTGGCGAGGTGGTACATGCAATTTCCGGCGATGTGCTGGCGGTTCCGAACGAACCGGACGACCAGCTCCGCCGCAACCTGGAAGCATTATTCAATCGGGCTGATGACGCCTTGGACGGGGTTCTTGGCAGGGTGGCCTTTTCCCAGCTGGTGGGGAAGGAGTCTCCGCCCGCGATGCCGGAAGATGTCAACCAACCATTGCTTTAACTTGCGAGGGATGTAGATGGATCTGAGTTTTCTGAAGATGATGAAGAACCTGCCTGCGATGATGGGGCAGATGAAAGAGATGCAGGCAAAAATGGAGGCCTTGCGCGTGGAGGGGGTCTCCGGCGGGGGCATGGTTAAGGCGGTCATCAACGGCCGCGGAGACCTGCTGGACCTGGCGATTGAAAAGGAAATCATTGATCCGGAAGACCCGGAGATGCTGCAGGATTTGATTATTTCCGCGATTGCTGACGCCAAACAGAAGGTTGCCGAACAGATGCAGGGTGAGATCAGCGACCTGGCCGGAGGGGTGGATCTCTCCAGCCTCGGAATCAACCTGCCCGGCATGTAATTTTATTATTTTACAATTGCACGCACCGATTATTGAATCAGGATTAAGATTATGCCAGAGGATTTGAATTCCCCGTATCCCCCCAGCCTGTCGAAGCTGATCGACGCCTTTGCCAAACTGCCGGGAGTGGGGAGGCGTTCGGCGGAGCGCCAGGCCTATTACTTCCTGAAGTGCAACAAGGAAGAGGCGATGGACTTCGCCTTCGCAATCCGCGATCTCAAGAAGAACCTGCGTTCCTGCCAGCAGTGTTTCAATCTTGCCGAAGCCAAACTCTGCGCCGTCTGCAGTAACCCGGCGCGGGATAATTCCATATTATGCGTAGTGGAAATGCCCCGGGATGTCATTGCTATTGAAAAGACCGGCGCTTATCGGGGGCTTTACCATGTCCTCCTGGGAAGACTGGCTCCTACTGATGGCGTGGAGCCGGAGGACCTTAAAATCGCGGAATTATTCAAACGGGTGAAACAAGAAGAGGTCAAGGAGGTGATTCTTGCGACCAACCCTACTGCCGAAGGGGATATTACCGCGACCTACCTGGCCAGCAAGCTACGCCTGATGGGGGTGCGGGTAACCCGACTGGCGCGCGGTTTATCCACTGGGACCGAGATAGAATTCGCCGGGCAGGCCAACCTCAATAACGCCTTGGACAACCGCACCGAGGTGGAAGGCTAACCTCGTTCCGACAATTGACCTGATTATTTTTCAATTATTCCGAAATTACGAGATAGCTACTCCGAGCCCGGAGAGGAGGGAGTTTACGTCCTGCCGGCTGCATTTGTTACTGGCGGCCCGGTCGATTAGAATTAAACAGGTCTCTTCAAAACTATATGGTTCGGGTGAAGGCTCCACGGTGTTCTCCAGGATCAGCATCCCCATCGGCCGCAGGAGGTTGTCGAGGTCATTTGCTACCTGCACCAGATGGGTTGCGCTGTTAAACTTGCTCTTCCACTTTCCGGGCTTGGTATGATGGTCGCGGATAATACACTTGACCGCGCCG
The DNA here is from genome assembly GCA_016927125.1 of Planctomycetota bacterium. Taxonomy (GTDB): domain Bacteria; phylum Planctomycetota; class SZUA-567; order SZUA-567; family JAFGNG01; genus JAFGNG01. The sequence goes on from JAFGNG010000019.1 coordinate 7,982, forward strand.
AAGGTTTTGCAGCCCTCGATGTGGAGAAAGCCGTTCTCGGCGTGCTTGTTCAAGACCGAGGTGAAGCGGGGATTGTCCCGGCTCGGCAGGGGATCGTAGATATAGCCCAGGTCATGCAGGAAGCCGCTAATCCCGAGCACAGTGAGAACCGCCTGGCGTTGCTCGGGATCAATCTCGCCGGATTCCCGGAGTCGTCCAATCCCGGCAAGGATGGAGAGCAAGGCCACGCAGACCATATGTTGCAACATTTCTTCCAGGTTCTCTGCGCGGAACTTTTTGAAGATAAAGAAATTGTCAAGATAGTCGAAAACGCCGGTAAGAATATTAATCCCTTCTTCAAAAGTGCTGCGCTCAACCTGCTTCAGTGCGCCGAAGAGGTTCGGACGGTGACGAATAATAGCGATAAGATCTTCATTCGTAATTGGCGCGGAGTTATAAAGATATTTGCCAAAATCATAATTTTGCAGAACCGACAGAGCCACCGCCACCTCACCTTCTTCCGTGATGATTGCTTTGGGATCCTGCCGCCAGGCAGCAAGGATCCTGGCAATGGCTTCCTGGGTGATCGGATAACCGTCCCGAAGGAAGGGATGCGGGGTTTGGGTAGAGACGGTGGAGCCGGTATTCTCCGTGACCGGGGCGTCCTCGCCCTTAATAAAAACAGTCTTGCCGGAGAGCACAACCTTGGCCTTTGCCAGCCCGGGATTTTTGGCGAACAACTCCACTACTTCCTCGAACGAATAAGTAATCTCCCCTTCCATCAGGGGCGGGAAGGGGCGGGTCCCGGAAACCAGCCGGCGCAGATACTGGGGTTCGATTTCAATCTGGCCCAGATCTGGGCTGTATTCCAACACTTGTTCCAGCGTGGCATTCAGGACATCCTTGATAATGGGTTTACGCAGGTGACCATTGGACCCAGCGTTAACAGCCTGGGAAAGCAGGTCATTCGAGGCGGTCGCACTCATGGTGATAACCTTGACCCCGGTACTCCTGGAGAGATCCTTGATAAGCTGCGGGACATTGATCCCCGGCAAGGCAAGCTCCAACATGGCAAGAGCGGATGAGGACTTGCAGTGCCGCATCGCGGTTATGGGGTTGGCGGTGCAGATGACGGCATGCCCCTTCATGGACAAGGCGGTGCGCAGTGGCGGGATCTCTTTGAGATCAGTATCCACCACTACCACCGGCAGTTCCAAATAAGTTTTCCTGCTTTCCAGCTCTTCCAGATTCCAGAGCAGCAGCTGCACGCGGGTAGCCATCTCCTCTGGCTTGCAGGGCTTGTGGATAAATTCATCCGCGCCGGCGAGCATGAAACTCTTGATCAAAGCTTCATCATTGGTGTAACTGAAAATCAAGATGGGAACGTATTCGGTCTCCGCAGTGGAGCGCAGAGTTTTGATGATATTCAAGGCTTCAATATTACGGTAATGGGATTCGATGATGATCAGAGTGGGGAAGGGCAATTGTTCGGCAGTCAGGTAATTGAAGCCGTCGTTGCCGGAATCAAACTCCTGGAGGTTGATATTCAGCTTACTCAAGGCCGAGGTGACAAAACTCCTGACTGCGCGGGATTCATCAATCACGCAAACCTGTGGACGCCCGGTGGTTACAGGCGCCGTGGCAACGGAATGGTCCGGAGAATCTGGCATCTTGTACTCCCAAGCAATAGTCATAGGTCAAGATTGGGCTTGAAATCATCCAAATAATCATATTATATGATTCATAGCTATGCGATCATAAGGAAAAATGTTAAACTCTGCGTTTCGGCTATTTATTGCATTATTATTGACAGGGTGCCTTTTTGTGTAACTTGACACCTAAACAATAATGGTATATAAGCTAAAGGCTTTTTATTTCCTATTTTTCGGAGATCCCCTCCATGGCGCAAAATTCTAAATTGCCTGGCAATGGCGAGCTGCCGCCAAGGCCTGCGGGTGAAGTAATCCGGCTCTTCTTCTGGAAGATGCTACCCTGGGTAGTCCTGCTTTCGATCCTGGTGCTGCTGATTGTCTTTCTGACCTACTTTATCCTGGTTAAAGAGGAGGAGATTCAAGAGGTACGCGACCAGGAGGCCAGCAATAAAACAGTCGTCAGCATGAATGTGGTAGTCTGGGAGGTGGTCGAGAAGAAAGAACTGATACAAGATATTAAACTACCCGGCATTATCCAGCCTTGGGAGAACTTGACCCTGCAGGCGCAGGTGGCCGGGCGGATCGTAGAATTCCTCAAAGACGAGGGGGATACCGTCAAAGAGGGCGAAGTTATTGCCCGCATCGACGATCGTGACTACAAGGCCTCCCTCGCCAACACAGAGGCGGCGCTGGTTTTAGCTGAACAAAATTTGAAAAGGACCCGGGGACTCAGCAAGCAGGGGGCGATCCCACAAGCGGATCTCGATACCGCGGAAGCAAACGCCAGGCAAGCCGCTTCCACGGTCGACCTGGCGAAGCTTCAACTGGAACGCTGCACCATCACCGCGCCCTTCGGGGGTACGATCAACCGCCGTTACATTACCCTCGGCACCTTGGTCAGCGCGGGGGAAAATATTGTCGAACTGCTCGACACCCGCAAGGTCAAGGTAGAAATCGGGATCCCGGAATCGGATGTCGACCGGGTACGGAAGTTGCAGACCACGGAAGTTACGGTCGATGCCCTCGACGGCAGGAAGTTCACAGGCGAGAAGATCTTTCTTTCGCAAAAGCCAATTGTCGGCGCCCAGGTCTTTGACCTCCGCCTGGCGATCGATAACTCTGAACAGCTTTTACGCCCAGGAATGTTTGTGGAAGCCAGGATTGTTCTCAATCGCAAGGAGAACACGATATTTATCCCGCTCTATACTGTCATTGCCCGGGGCGAGGACAGGTTCTGCATGGTCGCCGAAGGCGACAAGGCAGTGCGCCGCCCCGTAGAGCTCGGGATTATGAAGGGCCTGGGGGTAGAGATCCTCTCCGGCTTGCAAGTGGGTGATCAACTGATTGTCCACAGCCAACGCCAGGTTGAAGACGGCGAAGAGATTACGATTATCCGGTCTATAAAAGATCCCAATGAATTGAATCCGTAAGGCCATCACCTTACAGGCTGACAGCTTTCCTTAATGGCTTAGCTTTTTTATTAGAACTGGGAACCCATGTTTATTTCCGATTTCGCGGTTCGGCAGCGCACCACGGTTTTTGTCCTTACCGTTATCTTAATCCTGGCTGGCCTGTACAGTTATCTGATCCTACCGCGCGAATCCGCCCCGGAGGTGGTCATCCCGCACGTCTTTATCTCCACCACTTACCGTGGGGTTTCTCCCGAGGACATTGAGCTTTCCATAACCAAGGAGATCGAGGATAAGCTCAAGGAGTTGGATAATGTCAAAAAGATTGCCTCAAATTCCTCCGAGGGAATGAGTAAAATCGATGTGGAATTCATTACCGGCACTGATATCAACGACGCCTTGCAGAAGGTCAAGGACAAGGTTGACCTCGCCAAGGCGGAGCTTCCCCTGGACCTGGAGGATGATCCCTCAGTCGAGGACTTTGATATTTCCGAAATGCCAATCCTAACCTTTGCCCTCTCCGGTGAAAGTGGCCAGAAAAAGCTGCGTGATATCGGCGAGGATCTGCAGGAGAAGATCGAAGGGATTCCGGGAGTGCTGGAAGTCGATGTGGTCGGCGGTCTGGAACGGGAGATCCATATCGAAGTGGATCCCAGCCGGATGGCCTTGAGCGGGGTTTCCTACGAAGTGCTTCAGGGGAAGGTTAAGAGCGAAAATGCCAATGTCTCCGGCGGGTCGGTGCGGACCGGGGAGGGCAAGTATCAGATCCGGATCGAGGGCGAGTTCAAGACTGCCGAGGATGTCGAGGACATCGTGGTTATGATGCAGGGCGATGGCAAGCCGGTCTATCTGCGCGATATCGCGGTTGTCAGCGACGGTTTCAAGGACCGCAATGACGCCAGCCGCCTGGATGGTAAGGATTCTGTCACCCTGTATGTCAAGAAGCGCAGCGGGGAAAATATTCTGGGCATTGTCGATAAGGTCAAGGCCCTGGTCGCACAGGAAAAGAGCAACTGGCCTGCAGACACGCGGATTACTTATCTCGAGGACCAGTCCGAAGAGATTCGCATGATGATTGCCGACCTGGAGAATAATATTATCTCCGGGTTGATCCTGGTTATCCTGGTCGTCTGTCTGGCGATGGGCTTCCGCAATTCCGTACTGGTTTCCCTCTCCATCCCGCTCTCCATGCTGCTGGGGTTCGTGGTCTTGCAGGCGCTTGGAGTTACCCTCAACATGGTGGTGCTCTTTTCGCTGACCCTGGCACTGGGGATGCTGGTCGATAATGCGATTGTCATTATTGAAAATATCTTCCGATTCATGCAGGAAGGGGTGCCGCGGATTGAAGCGGCCATGCGTGCCACCGGCGAGGTTGCCGGGCCCATCATTGCCTCGGGCTTGACTACTATCGCTGCGTTTACTCCCCTCTTGTGGTGGGAGGGGATTATGGGCGAATTCATGTCGTACCTGCCCCTGACCGTGATCGTGGTTCTATCCACCTGCCTCTTTGTCGCGCTGGTGGTTAATCCCGCCCTGGCCGCGGTCTTCATGCGCGCGAAAATTACGGTCAACAAACCCCGCAGCGCGGATGAAGTGATGTCCGCGGGAGAACATCCCATGCTGCACGGCGGAGGTTTGATAATTGGTTTTTACCGGAAAATCCTTCGCTCAGCTTTGGGCATGGATATTGCCACCGGGGTGGGGAGAAGCTCCCGCTGGCGGCGGTATTTCCGCAGGTTGATGCCATTGTTGCCAAGGATCAGCGTATTGCTGCTGGCAGGGCTTACCTTTATCCTGATGATTACTTTCTGGTATTACCGGATTGGCATGGAGAAAGGCTCAGAATTTTTCCCAACCATGGATCCCAAACACGCGACCGTAACCATGGAAATGCCGGAAGGCGCAGATCTGAAATATTGCGATGCCATCGTCCGCGAAGGAGAGATGCGGATTTTTGATAAGAGGGCACAAGAGTATGTAGATGGCGTTCAGGCAATCTCTTATAAAGAAGCCTGCCAGCCCAAGCAATATGAAACCAAGCGGAACCGCAGTTACCAAAGCCCAAGCGATATTGAAAATATCAAGGCCTGTTCTTCCCGGGTTAATTCTTTAAGCGGCAGTAGCGGCGGGATGTTTGCCACTTCTACCAATGGGGTAACTGTGCTCTTTAATGACTTGCTCGACCGGACTGAAAAAAGCCCCGAGATCATGGAGCGTATTAACGAGCGGGTTAAGGGTATGACCGGCTGCAAGGTCACTGTGGATATTCCACAAGAGGGCCCGCCGACCGGCGCACCGATCAATATTGAACTGGTGGGCGATGATCTCAAGCAACTTGGCGAGGCTGCCAAGAAGGTCAAGAAAATCATTGCCATGGTGCCATACATCCGCGATATCCAGGATGACTTCATGGAAGGCGCCCCTACCCTGAAGATCCGGGTTAACCGCAAGCGCGCGGCCTTCCTCGGGTTATCGAGCGGGAGCATCGGGTATGTACTCAAAGCCGCCATCAACGGCATAGAGATCAGCACCTACCGCGAGGGTGATGAAGATTACGACATCATTGTGCGGGTGCTGGAGTCGGACCGCCACATGATTGAAACCCTGCGCCGGCTCTTCATTTCCAGCCCCACCCACGGGCAGATTCCGCTAACCTCGATTGCAACCATTGAATACATCGGCGGTCTTGGAGAGATTAACCGGATTGATCACAACCGGGTAGTTACGATTAAAGCCGAAGTCGACGAGGAGAAGACCACCGGCATCACCGCCCGCCAGCAGGCGGAAAAACTCCTGGAGGGGACCCCCTTCTTCACCCCGGAAAAACTCTTTGCGCAAGGCAAAAGCGAGGAGGATCTCAAGGCTGTGGAGTTGCCGGAAGAGTTCGCCGGGATCTTCCAAAAAATCGAAGCCGAAGCCAGCGAGAAGCGAAGCTTCCTTGATAAATGGATGGCAGCGATCACGGCCAGGTTCTCCGATGATGAAGAGAAACTCAGCCAGAAACTCATCGCGGTGAAGCTGAATAATATAATCCGAGAATTAAAATATGAATATCACCAGGCAGCCATCGACGCTTTCATCACCAAGACCGCCACGGCTTTCCCTCCGGAAGACGAAAAGTTTGCGAAACTTAAGCTGGCGCAGCGAATGGTGACACAGATGGACGTTAATTCCAAGGAAAGGCAGAATTTCAACCGGATGCTGCTCAACCTGCTGTATCCGGAATTACTGGTGGAGAAAACCAGCGGTATCGAGATGCCTCCGGGAACCAGGTATCGCTTCACCGGGGAGTTTGAATTTGAAAAGGAAGCCTCTGATTTCCTGACTTGGGCCGGCTCGGTAGCAATAGCGCTGATCTTCTTGATCCTGGTCTCCCAGTTTAACTCGGTGCTTTTTCCATTTATTATTATTTCCTCTGTCGTGCTGTCCTTGAGCGGCGTCTTCTTCGGGCTCGGGATATGCAAAATGCCCTTCGGCATTATCATGACCGGCGTGGGCGTGATCTCGCTCGCGGGCGTGGTGGTAAATAATGCTATTGTTTTGATTGACTATACCGAGAAATTAATTCGGCGCGGCATGGCCCGGGACGAAGCTATTGTCACCGCCGGGGCAACTCGCTTGCGGCCGGTACTCCTCACCGCGATCACCACTATCTTGGGATTGATCCCGATGGCGACCGGGTATTCGTGGGATTTCCACTGGGAAACCTTCGGACCGGTGACCGAGAGTGAGATGGCCCAGATCTGGAGCAATATGGCGGTCGCGGTGATCTTCGGCCTGGGCATGGCAACCATGCTGACCCTAGTGGTGGTGCCGGTACTCTTCTCACTCTTGGATGACCTCTCCCAACTCGGACTTAAATTCTTCAACAAACTTTGCGAGTGGGTGATGGGAAGGTTTGAAAGAACGAAAAATTCCTACTGGAAATTTGTCTGGAAGATAACCCGCCTGCAACCCCGGCCCGGAGAGCCCGGTTACAAGCAGGATTTATAATCTTCGATAGGTTTATTGCGAAGATTCTTTTTCAAAGATCGGGCGGGGCTCCTCATTGTAAATGCCCAACCACATGGCGAGAGTAGCGAATACCAGCGTGAAGCCGCCAATACCTTCAAACAATTCCTCGCCAAAAAAGATTGCTGGATTATCCACAATTTTTAGATCAAATAATTGGGCGATAACAATAAAAATAAAAGCATAGCGCAGAAAATTAAAGGCAGGGTATTGCCGGCAATGCTTCATGATCCACGGCATATAGAATTTGCGGGTTAGAATTAACGGCAAGCCCACCACCGCCGCTACCAAGACAGCGATTTGAATCATACTCAGCCCGGCATCGTTAAGGAGCTTGAAGGCCAGGGTGAATAAGTCATGCACCCCGTCAATCTCATATCCGCCGGGAAGGACCAGCGGGGAAGTGTCGTAAACCGGGTGTGAGGCTGAAGGGTTATCCGCTCCCCCCAGAAGTCCGAGAAAGCTGGTTTCATCCAGAAAGCCAAGCAGTCCCAACACCGGGATCAGCCACGCAACCAACGGCATCAAGCGGCGGCAAGCAGGTTTGAGGATTGCCGCCAGGCCAATCATAAATGCAAGCAAGAAAAAAAGCGCGGAGAGGTTTTCCAAGAAGCAGTCTTCCTGGAGAAAATGATCGCGCATTTCCGGGAACCACCAGAAGATCAGGGAAAAGACCCCCAGGATTGACCCAGTCAAGGCCCAATATAGGCCGTGCAATTTACGATTCAGTTTCAAGTTGTGGGCAGGCGAAGACAAAGTCATGGTAAATTCCCGAAACAAAGGTTAGAAACCGGTTGCCGGAGCATTCGGCAAAGATTTAAGTTGCTGAGGGTATTTTATAATTTGAAAAAGCTTACGCAAGGGTTTAATCCAAGCTAATAAAAAGGATTAGAGCGCAGGGCAAGAAATATTCTTGCTGTGAATCTGAAGGTTTATAAACTGAAAGCATGAGAAACCACCCTGAAGGGAGGCTGAGCATGGCAAAGGCAGTGTTGTTGGTTGGGCATTGCGACCTCGATTCGCCCAGAATCGAAAAAGCCCTCCTGCTTGCGGGAGCGGGGATCTTTGAAAATGTCCATACTATCGAAGAAGCGGTAGCCAAGTGCGAGGCAACAGAATTCGCGCTGGTCGTCGGCAACCGGGTGATCGGTTTCGACCAGGAAGGCGGGCTGCACCTCCTTACCGCGATCAAAGCATCTGCAAAGGCGAAAAACACACCTGTCATGATTCTTTCCGGCTTCGCTGAAACCCAGGAAGCGGTAATTGCGGTCGGGGGAGTTCCAGGATTCGGTAAGGATAAGCTTGAAGATCAAACCGTCGTGGAAGAATTTTCAAAATATTTTCGGTGAGGATTAAAATGGCTAAGAGCAAAGTCAAAAGCATTGCGGTCTTGTGCTCCGGGGGTGACAGCTCCGGCATGAATCCCTGCGTGCGCGCGGTAGTGCGCACGGCGGTCTATCATGGTATGGAAGTCTTCGGGGTTATCCGCGGTTACCAGGGAATGCTGGATGATCAGATCGAGCCGATGACAGCGCGCAGCGTCTCCAATATTATTTCCCGGGGTGGGACTATTCTCAAGACCGCGCGGTGCCTCGAGTTCATGAAAAAGTCTAAGCGCAAGAAGGCCATTACCAATTTGCAGCGCCGGGGGATTGGCGGTCTGGTTGTGATTGGCGGGGACGGCTCCTTCCATGGCGCCCATTATCTTTCGATGGAAAGCAAGATCAAGGTGGTGGGGATTCCCGGAACAATTGACAATGATATCAACGGCACCGATTTTACGATCGGTTATGATACGGCGATCAATGTCGCCATGGACGCGATTGATAAAATTCGCGATACCGCTGCCAGCCATGATCGCATCTTTTTCGTTGAAGTTATGGGTCGGCACGCCGGGTATATCGCCTTGGAAGCCGGGGTCGCCGCGGGGGCCGAGGATGTTTTGATCCCTGAAGTTAAAACCGATCCCGACGCCCTGGTAAAAAATCTAAGAGACGGATTGGCGCGGGGTAAAACCAGTTCTATCATCGTGGTTGCCGAAGGTGACGACGCCGGCGGCGCATTAAAAATTGCCGCGGTGGTGGAGAAAAAACTCGGAATTATGAGCAAGGTCACAATCCTTGGACACCTCCAGCGGGGCGGTAGTCCCACTGCTTTTGATCGGGTTCTGGCAAGCCGCCTGGGCGTGGCAGCGGTCCATGAATTAGCCATGGGCCGTAGCAGGATCATGGTTGGAGTAGTCCAAGGCAAGATCAAAACCTCCAGGCTTGACCATGCCTGGAAGGTAAAGAAGCCTATTTCCAGAGAAATGCTGAAACTCAACGAAATCCTGTCGGTTTAACCGGCAGGATCACTATTTCTAACACACAAAAAATTTAAAAAAATAACCCCTCTGGAACCTCCCTTGCGTTTCCATAGATAGAACCGGCAATAAAAAGACTTTACCACAGGTTTTAACCGGATTTGTATATGGAAATGATTCCACAGTTATTCCAGGAAAGAAAGGGAGAGATTATGAAGACGCGGACTCTGACAGCAGGAATACTGGCGGCATTGACTCTGGCCATGCTTTGTTCTAATTATGCCCAGGCTTGCAGGATTATCGACCCAAGACCGATAGTACCGCAACCCCAGCCAGCACAGCCAATCGCAACCAGGTCTCACACCGCGGAAATTTCCATCGAAAATCAAGCGGCTAATGTAAAAGTGAAAGCAGTTTTCTATAACCCCAATAATTTCCGCATGGAGGGCACCTATTTCTTCCCTCTGCCAAAAGAGGTCGCGGTCAGCAGTTTTTCCATGCGGGTCAATGGCAAGGAGATGCAGGGTGAACTGTTGGACGCGGAACGCGCCCGCAAGGTTTACGAGGATATTGTCAGGAAAATGAAAGATCCCGGGCTGCTGGAATTCGTCGGCATGCAGATGCTTAAAGTCCGGGTCTTCCCGATTGAACCCCACTCCGAGGTTGAGGTCCGGTTTGAATATAGCCACCTGGTCGAGAAAGATTCTGGTTTTTACCGCTTAGTCTATCCTCTCGCCAGCGCCATGCCCCAGGATCGGCAGACCATTGGCAAGGTTGCAATCAAGGTGAGCTTGAACTCCCAGGGTGAGCTGAAAAATATATATTCGCCCACGCACAGCATCGATACCTCCCGCCAGGATGATCACCATGCCATTGCCGGTTTTGAAAGCAATGATCTGCTTCCGGACCGGGATTTTGAGCTGATCTGGTCCGAGTCCGATGATGAAATTGGCGCAACCTGGCTGACCCACAAGGCTGCGGGCGAGGATGATTACTTCATGCTCCTGCTCTCACCCAAAGTAGAGATTGATAATGATAAGGTGATTAAAAAGGATGTGATCTTTGTCCTCGACAAGTCCGGCAGCATGGCGGATGATGACAAAATTGTCCAGGCCAAGGCAGCGCTGCGCTACTGCCTTAGCAAGCTCCGCCCCGAGGATAACTTCGGCATCCTGGCCTTCAGCACCGCGACCGAGAGCTTCCGGGAAGGGTTGGTACCGGCGACAGCGGATAATATCCAGGCAGCCAAGGTTTTTTTAGAAAAAATTGATGCCGCCGGCGGAACCGCGATTGATGAGACCCTGGGTAGCGGTATGCAACTCCTCGCCTCGGCCAAGAACCTCCCCATGATGCTCTTTCTCACCGACGGGCTGCCCACGGTTGGCGAAGAGAATATTGATATTATTCTGAAAAACACGGCAGAGCAGAACCGGAATCAAGCACGGGTCTTCTCTTTCGGCCTGGGATATGATGTCAACACCAAGCTGCTCGACCGCCTCTCCCGGGAAGGGCACGGGGTGCGCGAGTATGTCAAACCGGACGAAAGCATTGAGGTGAAGATCTCCAACCTCTATGCCAAGGTGGAAAGCCCGGTCTTGACCAATATTGAGATTAGCAGTGCAGGACATCCATTGCGTGAGGTTTACCCCCGGCCCATCCCCGATATCTTCCGCGGTTCCCAGCTGGTTCTGCTGGGGCGGTACGAGGCACACGGCGCTGTGTTCGGCGATGGCAAGTTTCACTTGCGCCTTACCGGCAAGGTTGGCAATAAAATGCGGGAATACAATTACAGCCTGGATTTGCCCAAGGATAATGATGCCGATTTCATCCCCTCGCTCTGGGCGGTGCGCAAGGTAGGCTATCTTCTGGAACAGATCCGGCTGCACGGTAAGAATGAAGAGCTAGTCGATGAAGTCACCCGCCTTGGTAAAAAGCACGGCATTGCCACCCCCTATACCTCCTTCCTCGTGGTTGATGAAAATGTAGAGCTGGAAGGGGTGTCGCGCCAGGAACTGGAGGTTGCCCGCCGGGAGGCCAGGATCAGGTTGGGTGGAGCTGTCAGGCTAGCGGAAGAGAAATTCAGCTCTGCGATTGGCAAAGACGCCCAGTCCGCCAGCGAGTCGGCAGACTTGTATGCGGGCACGTCCCTTAATCAAGCTGCTCCTGCCCAACCTGCACGCGCAAAATCATATTTTCAGGGTACAGTGATGGACAACATAAATAACGCGGTCGATCTGGACAACAACATCAGCAGCAAGCTGATCAAGGACACCCAGATCCGCCACCAAGCCGGCAAGACCTTCTACCTTAAGGAAGGCGTCTGGACCGACAGCATCTATGATGAAAAGAGTGGCAAAGAGATAATCACGGTCGAGTTCGTGAGCGAGCAATATTTTGCCCTGCTGCGGGATGTCCCGGAGCTTACGAAATTCCTCTCCCTCGGGGAAAATGTGATTGTCGTCCACGAGGGGAAGGTGTATAAGATTAGCAAGGGCAACCAGTAAAAAACTTACAACAAATATTAACCAAGCAGCTTTCCATAGCTGCCAGTCCGCCAATCCTGGCCTTACGGAGACGATTATGAAACCCATGAAAAAATTAAGCCGGTTGATCTTCACCACTCTATTGCTCGCACTGCTCTTCACAATAACCAGTTATGCCGGGGAAAGCCAGGCGCAACTTCACTCTCAGGCTGGACAACTGCTAAAGGACGGCAACTACGCCGAAGCCCTGGAGATTTATGAAAAGCTTTGCTCCAACCTGGAAACCGATCCTAAGGAGGTAGGCACAGATTTAAACAATGCGGTTTTTTGCCTGCAAAGCCTCAACCGCACTAACGAGCAGGATGCTTTGATTGAAAAAGTCATTGCCACGCACAAGCATAACTGGCGCCTGCTGCGTAGTGCTGCGAGGATTTATAACCATAATGAAATGAATCTCCAGCGCAACACTTGCTATGGCTATATTATTGCGGGCGAGTTTCAGCGCGGCCAGCACCGGGGCGGCGGCAAGTATGTGAATAGTTACGAACGTGATCGCGCCCGCGCCCAGCAACTTATGGTAGAGGCAATGGCGATTATTGAAAGCCGGGAAAAACCGCAGGAGGAATTACAGGAGATCGGACAGTTCTATATCGATTTTGCCAGGATATTAAGAAGATTTAGCCGGGGCGCGGAATGGCGCTTGCAGCTTTTAACAGATCTGACAACCCTGCCTGATTACGAGGAAGGACACTATTATAGAAGCGACCGGCGCAGCGCTCCGGTGGACGCGGACGGCAAGCCTGTATTTTATTATGTGCCAGAGAGTTTCGAAGCAGCCCAATCGGATGGCGAAAGGTACCGCTGGTGCCTGCAGCAGGCAACCGCAACCCACCCTGACTCCGCAGTCAGCGCGGACATGGAATTTGCGCAATTCCTGCAAGCACAGTTCGGAGTTCAGACCCTGCGGGATGCGGGCATCTCCTTGCCGGGAGGCCAGGACGAAGAAAAGCAGGCAGGCATCTTTGCCCTTGCAACCCTCGGGGAAGACGAAACCATTGCCAGCCTTGCCAATGGGGTGCTACGATTCAAACTGCCGGAGGAGTTTAATTATATCCACATCTACCATAAGTATATTGAAAACTACCAAGGCAGTTCTATTCCATCTACCCTTGCCGGGATCTTTGAAAACCGCCAGCAATATGACCGCGCCCTGGAATATTGGAAAATATACAAGACATGCACAACCAATGAAATTGGAATCAAGAACGCTGCTCACCGCATCAGTCAAATAATGGATAACTGGGGCGTCTTCGAGCCGGTGACAACCCATCCCGCCGGACAGGGCGCGACCGTGGATTACCGCTTCCGCAACGGCAGCGAGGTGGAGTTTATCGCTTATCACGTCAAGTACCAGGACTTGATCAATGACATTAAGGAGTATCTCAAGGGCAGCCCGCGCGAATATGATTGGGATAAGATAAATCCTAACAATATTGGCCGCCGCTTGGTTTTTGACAACCAAACCAAATACCTGGGCGAGGAGGCTGTCAAGTGGACCTTGGAATTGCAGCCGCGCGAGAAGCATTTTGATCGCCGCATCACCGTGACAACCCCTCTGCAAGAGGCGGGGGTGTATCTCCTCTTAGCCAAGATGAAGGACGGCAATACCAGCCGGATTATAATCTGGGTCAACGACACGGTAATTGTTAAAAAACTACTCAACAACCAGACCTTGTATTATGTTGCCGACGCGATAACCGGTAAGCCTGTCGCCAAGGCCAATCTGGAGTTTTTCGGCTGGGATCACCGCCGGTCCAAGCTGAAAGCCTGGGAGGGCGAGCAGATCGTCACCCAACATTTTGCGGAATACTCGGATGAGAACGGGCAGGTAATGCTGGGCGAGAAAAACCTGCCATCTGATTACCAGTGGTTCGTCACCGCAACCACCCAGGACGGCCGGAGAGCCTGGCTGGGCTTCAGCCGCGTCTGGCATTATGATTATCACGACGAGGAATATAAGGAGCGCAAGGTTCTCTTTTTGACCGATCGCCCGGTCTACCGTCCCGAACAAACTGTCAAATTCAAAGCCTGGCGGCGGCAAACGCAATATGATCAGCAGGATGTTTCCCAGTTTGCCGAGAAGCCATTAACTGTAAAAATTTATGATCCCAAGAATGAAAAGATCTTTGAAAAGCAATATATCTCGGATGCCTATGGTGGGATTGCGGGCGAGATTGATCTCCCCGAAGACGCCACCTTGGGGGAATACCGGCTGGTAACCAAGTTCTATGAACAATCCCACACCGAGCGTCTCGGCGGCAATACCTTCCGGGTGGAGGAGTACAAGAAGCCGGAGTACGAGGTCAAGATCAATGCACCCGAGAAACCGATCATGCTGGGCGAGAAGGTCACCGCCACGGTGGAGGCGAATTATTACTTTGGCGCGCCGGTGGTGAATGCCGAGGTCAAGTACAAGGTCCTGCGCTATCCCCACGAGGCCCGCTGGTTCCCCGCGATGCCGTGGGACTGGTTCTATGGCTCCGGCTACTGGTGGTTCAGCTATGACTACTACTGGTATCCCGGCTGGCGGGAATGGGGTTGCCGCTGTCCGTTCCCCTGGTGGCAGAGCCGCCACACCGAGCCGGAAGTAGTGCTTGAGAACGAAGCCGCCATCGGCCCCGACGGCAAGCTCGCCATCACTATCGACACCGCGCTGGCGAAGGAACTCCATGGCGACACCGATCACCGCTATGAAATCACTGCCGAGGTGCGCGATGAATCCCGCCGCACCATTGTCGGCACCGGCACTGTGCTCGTCGCGCGTAAGCCCTTCAGCGTTAGTGCCTGGGTTAACCGGGGTTATTTCCGCGTGGGCGACACTATCCGCGCTGGCTTCAAGGCGCAGACCCTGGATCGCAAGCCTGTGACCGGCCAGGGTAAGCTGCGCTTATTAAAAATTAATTATGGCCAGGAAATGCAGCCGGTGGAAACCGAGGTACAGGCCTGGGAGCTTGACCCGGATGCCGGCGGCAATGCCAGCCAGCAGATCCAGGCCAGCCGCGCCGGGCAGTACCGCCTCTCCTATACCGTTATCGACCCTGAGGGGCATACTATTGAAGGCGGCTATCTCTTCGTGGTGCGGGGCGAGGGCTTCGACGGCAAAGAGTTCCGCTTCGACAATATCGAGTTGATAACTGATCAGCAGGAGTACGCGCCCGGTGACGAGGTTAAGCTGATGATCAACACCAACCTGGCCGACAGCAGTGTGCTGCTCTTCCTGCGCCCCTCCAATGGTGTTTACCTCAAGCCCAAGCTTATCCGGATGCAGGGCAAGAGTACGGTTGAGGCAATAACGGTCACCAAGAAGGACATGCCGAACTTCTTTATTGAAGCTGTCACTATTGCCGACGGCAAGCTCTATACCGCGATGCGCGAAGTGATTGTCCCGCCCGAGAAGCGGGTGCTCAATGTGGAAGTCTTGACCTCGGCGGAGAAATATAAACCCGGAGAAAAGGGCAAGGTGAAGGTCAAGGTGACCGGCTATGATGGCAAACCTTATGCAGGTTCGGTCGTGATTACAGTCTATGATAAATCGGTGGAATATATCTCCGGCGGTTCCAACATTCCTGAGATCAAGGAATTCTACTGGAAGTGGCGGCGGCGGCACTATGCCAGCAGCGAGCATAATCTGGATCGCTTTCAACCTAACCTGCTGGAGAAAGATGAAATCGCCATGGCAAACCTCGGCGTCTTCGGCCACCTCGTAGCGGACGAAGATGATAAAACACAAGATTTCGCAGTTTTCAACCGAGGCTTCGCCGCAGGCGCA
>JAFGNG010000226.1 GCA_016927125.1 Planctomycetota bacterium
ACAACTTAAGGATTTTAATATTATATAAATTAATTGAGTTTTTTGCAGATTCTGCAACTTTTTCAAAAATGCGGTTGAAAATAAACTATCTTAAGGTTTTTTAACGCATAGTACAGATATCAAATCCGTCATGCAATCAAAGAGCGGGCCTGATATCAAGCACGCTCTTCGATTTTTTTCTGTTGTGTTACTGCTTATGAATTCGAGACTGCTACCAGTTTCTCCAACGTCTTAGCGGCAGTACCAGAGTCGATTGCCTCGGCCGCGCGGGCAATGCCGTCGACCATATCCTCGGCGATTCCGGCAACAAAAAGTGCGGCGCCGGCATTCAAGAGTACAATGTCCCGCGCCGGGCCCTGTCCTCCGGCAAGAAGCTTGCGAATAACCTCGGCGCTCTCTTCCGGGGAAGCTACCCGGATTGCCTCCAGGGGCGCGCGCTTCATGTCGAAGTCTTCCGGTGCAATCACCAGGGACTCCACCTCGCCGTCTTTGAGCTGCGCCAGAGTGGTTTCGTCAGTAATGGAGATTTCATCCAGCCCGTCATGGCCATGCACCACCATGGCGCACTCCGAACCCAAGGTCTTCAGCACATGGGCCAGCGTCTCCACCAGGGAAGACGTGTATACTCCCAGAAGCTGGCGTTTCGCCCCCGCGGGATTGGTCAAGGGGCCCAGGATATTGAAGATGGTGCGCACGCCCATCTCCTTGCGCGGGCCGATCGCGTACTTCATCGCCCCGTGCAAGAGCGGTGCGAAGAGGAAGCCGATGCCGGCCTCCTCGATGCATTTCGCCACCACCTCGACCGGGGCGTCAATATTAACCCCCAGGGCTTCCAGGACCTGCGAGGAACCAGAAGAAGAGCTGACCGAGCGGTTGCCGTGCTTGGCAATGTGCGCGCCCCCGCCGGCAGCGACAATCGCGGCGGCAGTGGAGATATTGAAGGTGGCCAGGCCATCCCCGCCGGTTCCGCAGGTGTCGATCACCGGGACCGAGGCCGGCACCCGCGTGGCCTTTTCCCGCATCACCTTGGCCGCGGCGGCAATCTCCTCCACCGTTTCGCCCTTGAGGCGCATAGTTACCAGAAAGGCGCCGATCTGCGCGTCGGTGCACTGGCCGGACATGATATCATTCATGACCAGGGCGCACTCATCCATGGTTAAGTCCTGCCCCTCGATTAACTTCGCGATCGCTTCCTTAATCATAGATCAGTTTCTCCCTGAACTCTTATTCACGCTCTGGCTTGTCCGTGCTCGCACTTTCTTCCCCGGTTTTAATCTCCTCCCCACCCTCCCCTTCGGCAGGCGCTCCCGCGGCCGCGCGCATGGCTGGGGAAATCGTTGCCGGCTCCGGAACCGTCTTGGCGTAAACCGAGCCGGTGGCCCAGGCGTGGAGGTAATAATATCCCGCTAGGATGGTGATGAGCAGGATAAATAAAACTGCGATTGCCAACACCAGCACGAGCGGGGCAAGAATGATTGCCAGGATTACCTGCCACCAACTCCATCCCATGATGGAGAATCCCGATCCCGGATATAAGGGGAAGGTACCGCGCAACTCCGTCCTCCCTGCCTCGCTCCTGAGGGCGCCGGCGCTGAAAACATCATTTCTCAGCAAACCCTCCCAATCTTCCTCACTGAGGCCGGTTGAGAACAATCCCAGGACAGGCGCAAGGATTGCCGGGGAGTTGTAAAAGAACGCTGTATCTCTCTCCCAATCGAAAGCATTGATTTTGGCTTGCAGGCTAAAAGCCTGCTCCTCCAAAAGATTGCCTTTGGCAAGCTCCGCCAGGCTGCTCTCCAGGTCGCCCAGTGATTGCGCCATAATGACTCCGTCTTCCAGCATGGCGACTGCGATTTCTTGCTTCTCGCCGCCTTGGCTGCCACGTCCGCTTCGTGCTGGCTGGAGATAGTATAAGCACTGAACCTCGCCGATCTTGAGATGCTTGGCGGTTACACCTTCGCCCGCTGCCTGGTCCAAAACCGCGCGCATCGCGCCCACGGTCTTGCTCTGCTGGCAGGCTAAGCCCCGGACCCAATGGCCGTCCTTCTGAAAACCAAAGACTACCGCTTTGTCTAAAAATGCGTTTCTTGCCTCTGCAATCTTTAATCGGGCGGTAAATGACGACCACAGTAATGACTGTAATGGCTGAATATTCTCCGCGGACGCCAGGGAGAAACCGCCCGCATAAACCACCCCTCCCGGGACCAGCTTCAACAACTCTGGATATGTCTTCCCGTCACCCGCAGCCTTAACTTCACCATCCTCTTTGCTTTCGATAAATATGCGCACTGGTGAAACCGGCAGCTTTACTCCCGTGGGCGTGGCAAGAGACAACCCCAGGCTGGCAGAGTTTTCCGGCAGACCCAGCTCGCGGTTCCAATTTTTGGATTTTTGGCTTAAGGCTGCGCAATCCGCAAACACCCAGGCCGCGCTGTGTTGCAATATCTTGGAGCCCGCTGCTTTGAATGCCGGGTTTTTCGTCAGGGATTCATATTCTCCCCGGAGGACCTTGAATGCCCACCTTACCGGGCTCTTCACGGTGGAGAGGACTACCATCTCATCGACTGCGGCAACCCACAGCTTGCCGCCAGTCCGGGGCAGGTCTGCCTGGTAAATCGGATCATGTTCCTCCCCTTCCCCGGCTGGTTGCAGCTTCAGATTCAATTCCAGATCCGTGCGTAGCCGGCGGATCAATGCTTCGGGGTCATCAATGTCAAGTACCACTACGCAGGCGGATTCCCCCTCCCGCACCGGGAGAACAGCCACTGCCGCGGCCTTGATATCCAGCAAGAGATGGCCGACATCCAATTCCGGGGCATTGCCGAGGAAAGCGGCAAATTCTCCCTGGATGCTATTCAGGATGCTGGTCGCGGCTTGCAAGCCCTCTGCCTTGCCCTTCCACAAGGGCAACTCCGGGAGGGTGTTGCGCAAGTCGGCAAAATCTCTTACTTCCAGGTAAAGCATGGTTCCGGTCGGCAACACTCCCGGCGCGTGAGAACCTGGCTCCGCAGCCGGTCGGAATAGAAGGATCAAAAACAGAATCGCCAGTACAATTATTAGTAAGGTGAGTCTGCTGGGTTTAGGTTGATTATTATCCGGCATGATTAGGCCTCTCCTGCTACCCTGAAATTATGGTTATATTACCTGCCTGTACCGCCAGTATACCTCTAGGAAAAGCAAACGCAAGTCGAAAAGAGAGAGCCATAAAAAAGGGGTCCGGCTGATTGCCGGACCCCTGAGGGATTACCTTGTCTTGCAACTCAACTTCAGGGAGTTGTCTTAGAACTTCCAG
>JAFGNG010000227.1 GCA_016927125.1 Planctomycetota bacterium
ACCGCCCTGAAAAGCGGCGCTACCGCTGCCAAGATAGGCTTTAACCATGGCGAAAGCATCTCGGTAAGCTTTGAAAGCGGCCGGCTGAAGAAGACCGGGGCGAGCGAAACCGCCCGTTACGCCATCGAGGTGCTGGTCGACTCCAAGCGCGGCGCTACCACCGGCAATGACCTGGATGGTTTTGATGATATGATCACCCGCGCTATCGCCCTGGCGAAGGTTGGCGGGGCAGCACACTTCGATGCCTATCCTGCCCCGGCTGAGTTTGCCAAAATTGCCTCCCACTCTCCCCGCACCCTGGAACTGACCCGCGAGGGAATCATTCAGAACTGCCAGTCGATGGTGGACCGTCTCAAGGCATACAATTCCGAAATGGATATCCAATCCGGCGGCAATCGCAAGGAAAGCGAAGGTTTGCTCGTTACCAGTGGCGGTGTCTGCCAGAGCCATAAGTCCACGGCGTGGTCGCTCTTTGCCGGGGTCCAGAAGACCGAAGGCACAGACATGCTCTTCTCCGACTATGGCCGGAGTTGGGGCGACCGGAACTCTTTTTATGATCCCGATTACATTGTTGAGCAGGTGCTGTGGGATTTGAAAAACGGCGAGAAGATAGTTTCTCCGCCAACCGGTAAATGCCAGGCGTACCTGCCACCTGAAATTCTGTATACTCTTCTCTCACCGATACTTATGGGAGTTAATGGCAGGCATGTCGCCAAGGGGGATTCTCCCTTGAAGGGCAGGCTTGGCGATACTATCATGGACAGTTGCCTCACTATTGTCGACGATCCGCACCGAGATTTCAATAATGAATCAACTGATTTGGACAGTGATGGAGTCGCTACCAGGAAGAATACTATTTTTGAGAATGGTGTACTCAAAACCTTCCTCTATGACCTCGACTCCGCCGGGCTGGCCGGGGCCGAACCCACCGGGAATGATCACTGCTCGCCGTATTCAGTGGTGCTCACCCCCGGCGACACCTCCAGCGAGGAACTCCTCGCCGGCATTGAGGATGGGGTTTATCTCAAGGAGTTGATCGGTTTCGGAACGAGCAATATCATGAACGGCGATTTCTCCTGCAATGTGGGCCTCGGCTACCGGGTGAAAAACGGCAAGGTGGTCGGACGAATCAAGAACACCATGATCGCCGGGAACGCCTATGAACTCTTTAAGCGGAATGTCGCCCTTAGCAGCGACGTGGAGCCCACCTCCCTGCTGCCGTACGCGGTGATTAACGGGATCGGTGTTTCCAGCGCGGAGTAATCCATGGCGCGCTATCCAATTATCATTGATGCCTTTAACCTCTTCCATTTCTGGGAACAAACGAGGGATTACTTCCACTCCCCCGGCGATCTCTCCATCGCCCTCGGCCAATCCCTCCGTGCCTTGAGCGTTGCCCTGGGCGGACGAAAACATGATGTTCTCGTGGTTTTGGATGGGGATACGCGCTGCGGGGCTATTGGCGGGGGACTCCGCATCCGCCAGGCAGGTGCTGGCAGGAAGGCAGATGATGCGATTATTGACATCCTGAAACATCAGGCTGGCCAAGCTAAGGTTACGGTCGTCACCAATGACCGCGAACTGATTGGCAAGGTAATCAACTCCGGCGGCAAACCACAGCGGGTGGAGGAATTTCTTGCCTCCCTGAATAAACCTGGCCCCGTCCCAACCGAACCGGAGCCCCCGGTTAAAGAAATGCAGAAGCTGTCAGCCAGGGAGGTTGAGAAGTGGCTGAAGATCTTTGGCGATGGCAGCGACATTGAAGCAGAGGAGATGTAAGGTGCGACTGTTACTGTTATTTATCCTGGTTCCCTTTATCGAGTTATTCATCCTGGTTAAAATCTCCGGGATGATCGGCTTCTGGACCACAGTTTTTATAATTATCATTACCGGAATGATCGGCGTCTCCATGATGCGCTGGCAGGGGCTGAAGACGCTACAACTGATTGAAGCGGACCTTAACCAGGGCAAGATGCCGGCCGACCGTATCCTCTCGGGCTTACTCATCCTTCTTGGCGGCGCGTTCTTAATCACCCCCGGGATCATTACCGACTTGGCCGGTCTGGCGCTGATGGTTCCGGGCAACCGGAGGTTGCTCTTGAAATATCTGAAATCTCGGATTAAGTGGCAGTTCGAGCATGGCCAGAACGGCCGGGTATTCTTCTTCCATACCGGCGGTCCAGGGGGAGGTAATCCTTTCGAACAAAACCGCCCGGGAATAAAAAACGGCCAGTCCATTGCAGGGACTGACCGTAAGTCTTCTGGCGGAGCTGACGAGACTTGAACTCGCAACATCCGGCTCGACAGGCCGGCACTCTAACCAATTGAGCTACAGCTCCAAAAAAATAAATGCCCGCTTCCGAGCAGGAAATACCATACCCAAAAACCTGGTGGTAGTCAAGTGGCTTCTTGCGGTTTTTTTGGATTTTTAAGGCAAAATCCCTAGAAAAAAGCGTCAATCGCCTGCTCTTCTGCCTTCTCCTTGGCGGTCTTCTCCTGCTCTTTAACTTCATCCGGCCCGGAAATCTTGCGTAACTCCTTATCGATTTTCGTCTCCAGCAAGGCCTTGGATTCCGTGGTCCGGATAATAAAGGTGTTGAGCAGGAGGTCGAGTTTAGGGATATTGAAGCGCGCCCCGCCCACCGCAATCGGCGGATCGGTGGAGCGCCCCTGCCCTTGCGTGTTTACCTGCATGGCAATGTCGTTAGAACGGTCGCGAAGGAAGGTAATCTCGAGATCGTTGTATTCAAAGTCCCGCAGAGCAGTCTTTACCCTGCCCAGTTGCTCGTGGGTGGTCATATCCTGGCCCTCCGGCAACTCCTCGGGAACACCGAGAACCACATCCAGGTCAGCTTCCCGGATAATGCGGAACCAGCCGGCCTTGGGAATCGCCTCCAGCTTGCCTTCGCCGGCATACAATCCCGGTTTGGGCGACCAGCGCGGCATTAAGGTCCAGTACCCTGAGAGATAACCCTCGCCGACCGCCCGGTCCGGTGCGTAATTTTCCAGGATCTCGGCAAGGTTGATCTTTTCGAACTTAACCTTGACCTCGGTGCTGCCCTTGGCGGGATCGATCAGCACATCCTCGCAGGAGAGCCGCCCGCCCGCCCAATCGCTCGCTACCTCGCGCAGTATGAACGCCCCGCTGGGGAGGGGTTCGATATCCAGAGTGGTGTTTGCCAGTTTGATCTCGCCAATCACGGCCCGACCAATATTGATGCGCTGCGGTCCTTCGGTCAAGAAAGGCGCGAAACTATTGATGGTTAAAGACCCGGAAATCTTCTCCGCGATCAGATCCCATTCCCGGCTGCGCATAAAAACCCCGTCTAAGTCAAGGCGCAGGTAAGGCTCCAGTCTGCCATCGCGATAGGTAATCCTCCCGTCTACGAGCAGGGAGCCGCCGATATCCGT
>JAFGNG010000020.1 GCA_016927125.1 Planctomycetota bacterium
GCCAGTAGCTTGACTGCCGCGATCAGGGTAGCATGCCCTTTGACCTTTTCCAGGCGGCCGACGCTGGAGAGGATGATGGCATCGCTCGGGATCCCGGCCGCCTTGCGGACGGCAGAGCCTGATACCCGGGGATGAAATTTCTTGGTATCCACCCCGTCGAGGATCAGGCGCACCTTCTTCATCTCGAAGCCGCCCTCCCGATAGAGCTCCAGGATCCGGCTGCAGGTAACATGCACAAAAGCGGTGCGGCGGTGGATAAAACTATTGAAGTACCCCGCGCGCACCGGGGTCATCAAGCCGCGGGTACGCACCAGACCAATCTGGTTTTCCGGCATCCCCATCAGCGCGAGCGCGGCGGTCCAGTATTCAATGGAATGCCAGGCATGGATAATATTAATCTTTTCCTCGCGGATGCAGGCGCGGATGCGCTTGATATCATTGCATAGCGACCAGGGGCGGAAGCCCCGGCGCAAGCGCAACCCGGCAAGAATCGGGAGCCCCGCTGCCTGGGAACGTTCCATGATCTTCGAGCCCGGGCAGGCGCCGACCATGACCTTGGCGCCGCGATCCGCGCACAAGCGCGCGAGGCGACCAGCCATATAGCCGGTGCCGCCGCGGCCCTTGATGGAACAGAGGTGAAGGATATTCGGAGATGGCATAGGGTTTATTCTTCCTTGCGTCAGGTGTCTTTGCCCCAGTCGCCATCGCCTGATTGCATCGCCCAGAGGTTGGCATAGATCCCTCCCTGGGAAAGCAGTTCGTCATGCGTCCCAGCGGCGACGATCCGGCCGTTGCTCAAGACTACTACCAGGTCCGCGTGGCGGATGGTGGAGAGGCGGTGGGCAATTACCAGGGTGGTGCGATTCTGCATCAGGTGCTCAAGCGCGGTCTGCACCAGGCGTTCATTCTCGGTGTCGAGTGAGCTGGTAGCTTCGTCCAAAATCAGGATCGGCGCGTTCTTGAGGATTGCCCTGGCGATACAGATCCGCTGGCGCTGCCCCCCGGAGAGCAAGTCCCCGCGTTCACCCGCATTGGTGTCATAGCTTTCTGGCAAGGCAAGAATCTCTTCATGGATAGCAGCGGCGCGGGCGGCATTTATAATCTCTTCCTCACCGGCGTCACTGCGCCCATAAGCAATGTTTTCCCGGATGGAGATATTGAAAAGGAAGGGATCCTGGCTCACAATCGCGATGTTGGCGAGCAGGGACTGCAGCTTGAGTTTACGCAGGTCGTGCCCGTCAACCGTAATGGCTCCTGCCTGGGGATCATGGAAGCGGGCCACGAGATCCACGAGGGTGCTCTTGCCTGCGCCACTGGGGCCGACCAGCGCCACCCGAGACCCTCTCGGCACAGTGAGATTAATATCTTTCAGAACCGGGGTGTCTTTGACATAAGAAAAATTAACCCCCGCCAAGCGAATTTCCTTTTCAAAGCCAGGCATGGCAATGGCATCAGGGGCGTCCTTAACCTCCGGCCGTTCATTAAAGATTTCAAAAACCCGTTCCGCGGCCGGCAAAGTTTCCTGCACTTCCGAATTGGCCTGGCTGAAATCCTTCGCCGGCATATACATCAACCCCAGGGCGGTGCCGAAGCCCATCAGCTCGCCGAGGCTCAGGGTGCCGCCTAACTTCCAAATCCCTCCGACATATAGCACCAGCAGCAGGCCGAAGCCCGCCATCAGCTCCACCATCGGGCGAACCCGCGCCCGGGCGCGCGCGCCCTTCATGCCAATATTAAAGACGCTGCGCATTTCATTTCTAAACCCGGTTTTTTCTTTTTCTTCACAGCCAAAGGCCTTGACGGTGCGGATACCGTTCAGGAACTGGAGCAGGATATTGGTGGCGTCCGCCTGCTTTTCAAAGGCGCGCTTGGAGGCTTTTCTCATCTTCCAGGAGAGGCTGCGCAAAATACCTATGGTTACCGGAACCGCCACCAGGCTCAAGAGCGCCAGTTGCCACTTGAGGATAAAGACATAGATTAACCCGCCCAGGAGGGTGATTGGACCGGAAATGAGTTGGCAAAAGAGCGTCGCGGTGCGGCTTAACATCCGCATGTCATTGGTGAGGCGCGAGACGATCTCCCCGGTGCGGCTGCGTTGGAAGTAGCCAAGGTCAAGCGTCAAGAGGTGGGCGGCGACATCATTCTGGGTGTCGATTACAACCTTCCGGCTGAGCCAGGATTGCAGGTACCGGCGAATATACTGAAAGAGGCATTTGCCCAAGAGGAGGATACCGCCAGCCAGGATAATCAACCCCAGCGCCTGTTTGGCATCGATGATCCAGAGAGGAAATTTGTCTGCCAGAATAATCCCGGTTAGCGCCTGCTTGCTGCTGTTGACCAGCATCCAGCCTGGGACATTTCCCTCCAGAACATCGCCGATCGATTTACAGACCACGGCGAAGCTATTGTGGAAGGCGGAGTAAATCAGCGAAATGATAAAAAACTGTACCAACCGCCAGCGATACTTGCCCAGCAGTCTTAACAGGCGGATCAGCGTTATCATAATTTTATTCTTCTATTAAATGATAAAAAAAGTAAAGCTGCGCAGTCCTTAACCCGGCTGGTTTTGACGCAGCATCCCCCAGAGCTTTGCGTACTTCATAAAAACACTGAAGGCCGCCAGTATGCAGAGAATCAACCCGGGGATCCCGTCGCGGAAACCCTGGCGCAAGATGTACATTTTAAAGAACCGGAAGGCTGGCCTCAAGCACAGGTTGCAGGCCGTCGGCCGCTTGCCGGCGGCGAGGAGATCCTTTGCCGACCAGGTGGTATAGCGGCCGAATTTTTCCAGATACTGTGCAAAGCTTTCATAAGTGAAATGCAACAGCTTGCTTTCCAAATGCCCGACCTTGCCGGAGGAAACGAGCACGTCCGCATGGACATGCTTGTCTTCGTAGCGGCTGAGATCCCGTTTGAAGAGACGCAGGCAGTCGTCGCGCTCCCAGCCGCAATGCTTGATGGGAACACCGAAAAAATGATTCTGCCGGTGGATATAATACCCGTCCTGCTCCGGCTCCGAGGGCGCGGACAGCAGGCTTTTAATCTCCCGTTGCAGCTCCGGAGTGGCGCGCTCATCGGTGTCGATGATCATCACCCATGCATGCGTCGCCTGGGGAATGGCCCAGTTTTTCTGGGTCGCGGAGTTGACATATTCGTGCTCGACCACGCGGTCGGTAAATTCCCTGGCGATTTCGCGGGTGCGGTCGATGGAGCCGGAATCGACCACGAAGATCTCATCCGCGAAGGGCTGCACGCTTGCCAGACAATCCCGCAGGATCGCCTCATTATTATAACATGGCACTATCACCGTTAGTTTGCTCATCGGATTATCTTCTAGATCCTAGTTCTAAAGTAAGCCCACCCGCCGAAAGCGCCGAAGGTTAAATTCGGCAGCCACGCCGCCAGGTTCGGGCTGAAGATTTCATCTTCCGCCAGCGACAGGGTCATCTCCAGCAGGGTATAATACCCCGCGCAGATCAGGATCGCGTAGATCACGCTCTTCACCCGCGCGGCCTGGCTGCCCGGGTTGAGGCGTTCCTGGCGCAACAACAGCGAAATCCCCACCAAGAGGATCGCCACCCCCGCGAACGGGGCCGCGCGCCGCCGGGCGAGCTCGGTCTGCTTGCCAATGTCGGTGCTGAAGGCAGCGAGATCGCTGCTCTTCATGACCACCATTCCCAGGGTGGCCTGCTCCAGCATCGCCGGGGTGATCCGGGTGGGGATGTCCTCTACCAGCTCCAGATCCACAAACTCGGCCTCGGTGCAGAGCTGGTGATGGGGATGCAAACCCAGGCGCCAGGTTTTGTCAACCAGCTTGGCGTCCCCGGCGCTGTAAACCTCGTATTCGCCGGTCTTCCCCATCTGCCAGTCATTCCAGTCCCTGACCTCCAGACGGAAATTATACGCTACCTGCCGGGCGGGATCAAAATGTCCCATCATGCAGCTATAGACCTTTTTTTCATCTTCGTCCAACAACAGCACGGTTACCGATTCGCCCCCGCGCGGTTTCATCTTGATCGAAATGGACTGCGCCTCTCGGGAGAGTGCGGGCAGGAGATCGTCACGGAGAAAAAACACCGCCACCGCCACCACGAAAACGGTGAGCAGGATCGGGAAAAGTACCCGTTGGATCGAAATCCCGCTGGCGCGGATAGCAGTAAATTCGCGGTTGCTGGACATGGAGGTAACCACGAAGATACCGGAGAGCATGGAAATAAAAGGAACCATGTACTGAATAAAATACTGCGGCGTCAGGCAAAGATAATATTCGGCAACCAGCCCGATGGTGGCAATGATCCCGTAGTTCTCCCGGGTGGAGAAATCCACAAATTCATCCACCCGCTGAAAGGCATCGACCACGGCCACCAGCAGGCAGACCGCGCAACTGCATAGCAGGAGATAGATCAGAACCGAACTGACCACATACCAGTCGACAATGGGTAAGATCCGCCATTCGGTCTTATGTTCTTCCACCGGTTTGACTCCGTTCTATACGATCCAGAAATTCCGCCGCCAAAGATAGACGGTAATTCCCAGCAGGATCAGGTTCGGCATCCATAATATCCAGGCCCCATACTCAGACAACGCCCGGCAGAAAATAAAGAAAATAAAGTACGAGCCAGCCGTGGTGAATCCCATGAGAAACCGGGAGGAGCCGCCGCTGTGCTTTGATAACAGCCCCAGCAGCATGCCGGTGACCGCAAAGAGCAAACAGGCAAAGCTCAGGCCCAGACGGGAGTGGATTTCTCCCCGGTACTTTCCCATGGACTCCTGGAAATCCTTGTCGATTTCAGCAGAGATCTCTCCAAATTTTTCCTGGGAGATCTCCTTCTGTGCCAGCTTTTCTTTGTACATAGCCATTTTATCGGCACGCTCTAGCTGCCGTTCCCGGATCCGCTGGCGGAGTTTGCTGATCCCCATGCAGCGCGGCGAGTCGGGGCGGATGCGGCTGTCCAGCTTGGTTTTGATCTTCAGTTCATGCTTGAATTCTTCCGACCATAACGACAAGACCTTCCCGTTTTCATCATGCAGTTGCATGTTGCAGTCGTCCAGAGAAAGCACAATCGTATTATTGGTATGCCCCTCCGCTTCCACGCTCCGCACTCCCAGATGGTGGTCCTTGGCGACAAAGCGGGTATTAATCTTGCTGTAGCTTTTGTCCAAAGAGCCGGTGGTGGCCCTGATCTCATCCGAAGAGGGCGGGGTTTCATAAATTGTCATATCCAGGGCGCGGTTGCCTTCTTCGTTTTCCGGGAACCGGTAGAGGTGGTAGGCGCCCATCCGTACTACCCCGCGCCGGTCCAGCTTCTGTTCCAGTTGCTGCATCTGCCCGGCGACCAGCCGCTCGCCAATCTTGATGGCAGAGCGGGTCAGGACGGATTCGTTTAAATATAAGGAAGCGAAGGTGGCAATAATGCCTACTAAAAGCGCCGGCAGTAAAATCCATCCCGGCCGCACGCCCCCCGCAATCGCGGCAGTATACTCATTGTCATTTTTCAGTTTTCCATAAGCCATAACTGTTCCGGTCAGGATCGTGGGCGGAAGGACATAGCCGGCAATGAAGGGAAAGATCATCGGAATAATGGAGACCATGGTCCAGACCCCGACATTCTGCCGCGCCATCTGGAAGAGGAAGAAGGGCAGGATGATAAAGGTATAGACCAGGAAGGGCGACAAGAGGCTCTTGCCCAATTCTTTCAAAACATAGAGCGGAAGTGTTATGAGCATAATCTATTCCCTCTTATAACCTCTCCCGGCAAGCGGCTATTACTTCCGCCACCTGGATCTCCTGCATGCAGTGGCACTTATCTCGCCAGCGTTTCTTCCAGCAGAGGGGGTGGTTTTTGCACCGCCCTTGCAATACTGTATTGCCTTCCCCATAAGGGCCGTTACGCTCCCCGCTGGTGGGGCCGAAGAGCCCAATGCACTTAACCCCTGCCGCCGCCGCCAGGTGCAGCGGGCCGGTGTCGCAACCAATAAAAAGCCTGGCCTGCGCCAGCAGGCTCCCGAGCTCCAGCAAATCCGTTTCCGGCGCAATCATACAATTTTTCGGGCTGGATGCCACTATCTCCAAGGCCATTTTTTTTTCAGCATCCCCACCCCAGGTTATAACTACCTGTTTATCAGTTAGTTGTGATAGTTCTTTTGCCAGGTTTCCAAATCGTTCCAGGGGCCAGCGTTTTGCCGGCCAGCCCGCGCCGGGATTGATAATGACAAAGTCCCCGGGAGTAAGATTACTGTCGCCAAGGAATTGCGTAACCCTCTCATTTGGTGGCGGTGGGGCGGGAAATTCCGCCCTGTCAGCGGTAATTCCCAGGGGGTCCAGCAACGCCAGGTTGCGTTCAACCACATGGGTGACGGAGGGGCTTACCAGGGTATTATTCAACAAGGTTGAGATTTCGCGCCCATCGGGGGAGGCAAAGCCAACTCGCCTGGGCGCGCCTGAAAACCAGGCCGCCAGGGCGCTCTTGCTCAGGCATTGCAGATCCAGGGTGGTCTGGTACCAGTTCCGCCTGATCTTCTGGAGCAATTTCCAGACCGTCCCCGTGCGCTTTGCAAAGGACCACTCCCGCCAGGCGCGGCGAGGAAGGATCAGGATTTCGTCAAGATCAGGATTCCCCTTGAGCAAGTCTGCAAAACGGTCTTCCACCAGCCAAGCGATTTCGGCATCCGGCCGGGCCTTCTTCAACGCCCGTACCACCGGCAAACCATGGATCACATCGCCGGCAGAGCTCATGCGGATAATCAAGTAACGATCGCCTGGCGCCTTCATCCCATCTCCCCTGGTAGCACTGCTGCCGCGTTGCTGGCTCGCGGATAATTCAGGAACTGCATAATTCCCGATAAACCGCCAGCGTGTTCTCTATCATTTGCTGGATAGTAAAATTCTGTAAAACCCGTGCGCGTCCCTTCCGGCCCATCTTTTCGCATTGTTTCTTATTGTCAAGCAATTCCACGATTGCCGCCGCCAGAGCTTCGGGATCCTTCGGCATAACAACCCGACCGGTTTCCCCGTCCACTACCAACTCCGGTAAACCCCCGGCAGCAGTCACTACGCAGGCGCGCTCCATCGCCATGGCATCGATGACCGCAGTGCACAAGCCCTCCAGGTGGCTGCTCATCACGAAGAGGTCGCAAAGTTGCAGCAAGGCCCCCACGTTATTGCAGAATCCCAGGAAATGGACATTATTCTCCAGTGCCAGCTCTCTCGTTTGCGCGCGCAGGTCGTCTTCCAGTTCGCCCTTCCCGGCAATTAAAAGATGGGTGCGGGGCGCGTCGCGTACTACATACAGCATGGCCTCGAGGAGGCAGCTGTGATCCTTGTGATCGGTCAGAGCGGCGACATTCAGGAGAACATCTGCCTTGCGATCAATCCCCAGTTCCTCTCGTAACCCCTTCATGCTGTAATCCCCCCGCAGGCGTTCAGGATCAACCCCGCTGTAGACCACGCGGAGGTTTTCTTCCGGTACCCCGCCATCCAGGCAGGCCTGTCGGACCGCTTGGGAGATTGCAATTACCC
>JAFGNG010000228.1 GCA_016927125.1 Planctomycetota bacterium
AACCGAGATTCTCGAGGCTGCCGTGCAACATAAGGACGAGATCTATTGCGAATGGGCTCCGAACGAGAAGGTTGCCCTGGAAGTAGCCGCCGGCGCCAGCCTCGCCGGGGCGCGGTCAATTGTTACCATGAAGCATGTCGGATTAAACGTGGCGGCTGACCCGCTGATGACCTTTGCTTATATCGGGACGGTCGGGGGCTGCGTGATCTGCGTGGCAGATGATCCCGGGATGCATTCCTCGCAGAATGAGCAGGATACGCGCCATTACGCCCGCTTGGCTAAGATCCCGGTGCTGGAGCCCTCCGACTCGCAGGAGGCCTGTGATTTTGTTTCATTGGCTATGGAGCTCTCAGAAAAATATAGAACCCCGGTTATCCTTAGAAGCACTACCCGCGTCAGCCATTCGCGCAGTATTGTGGAGCTGAAGGATCGCGGAACTTCAAACCTGTCAATCGGCTTTGAGAAAAATCCGCAAAGGTTTGTACCGATCCCAGTCTGGGGCCGGAGAATGCATACCGAGGTTGAGGAGCGCTTGCTCACACTTGCGAAGGTGGCCGCATCCTCTGCCGCAAACCGGATGGAAATACGTGATCGCACATTTGGCATCATCGCCTCCGGAATCGCTTATCAATATGTCCGGGAAGTCTTCCCGGACGCGTCGGTACTGAAGTTGGGGTGGAGTTATCCCTTTCCAGACAAGTTGTTCTTAGAATTTGCTGGGCAGGTAGAGAAGATTCTGGTGGTGGAAGAGCTGGACAATTTTGTCGAAGAGCATGTCCGCTCCCTCGGCATCGCTTGCGAGGGCAAGAAGTATATGCCGGTAACCGGGGAACTGTCTGCTACCGTGCTTGAAAAAGTACGTAACCGGATTGAAGGAAAAGAGCCGGAGGCAGAAGCCGCGAAAAACTTCAAGTCGCAAACCGATGATCTTCCCGCCCGACCGCCGATCCTCTGCCCGGGATGCCCGCATCGGGGGATTTTCCACAGCCTGGGCAAGTTTGATGTAATTGTCACCGGTGATATCGGTTGTTATAGCCTCGGCGTTTTTTCACCCCTTGAGCGCATTGACACTATCCTCTGCATGGGAGGCGGGTTCACGGTCGCGCATGGCATGGAGAAAGCAGGTGAAAAACGCAAGGTGGTTGGGATTGTCGGTGATTCCACCTTCTTCCATTCCGGCATTACCGGTTTGCTGGAGGTTGCCTACAACCGGGGAGTATCGACCTTCATAGTTGTTGATAACCGCACCACCGCCATGACCGGCCACCAGGAGCATCCCGGCACTGGTATAACCTTGATGGGAGAAAAGACCAGCGAGGCCTCGATTGAAGCTATCGGCAAAGCCTGTGGCATCAAGAACGTGGCTACCGTATACCCGTATGATTTGCAGACAACCCATGAAATTATGAAAACCGCGATTGCATCTGACGAAGCTTGGTTAATTATCTCAAAAGCACCGTGCCCCTTGCGGGAGCGTAAGCCGGTTGGGGTTAAGAACCGGCTGGAAGCGAGACTCTGCCGGGATTGCGGGTTATGCCTGAAACTCGGTTGCCCCGCGATTGAGAAGGATAACAAGGGAGTCATTTCGATCAATCCGCTCCTTTGTGCAGGGTGCGGGTTATGCAAGTCAATCTGCCCGGCCAATGCCTTTTTCCCACTGGAGGAAAGTTCGAATGAATAAAGCGGAGGTTACTAACATTGTATTGGCCGGCGTGGGCGGGCAGGGCATTCTCCTCGCAAGCGAGATTATCGCTCAGGCAGCGATCATTGCTGGGCATGAGGTCAAGACTAACGAGGTGCATGGCATGGCGCAGCGGGGCGGTTCGGTAATCGCCCAGATCCGGTATGGCAAAGAGGTGCATAGCCCCCTGGTAGCCATGGGCAGCGCAGATGTGCTGGTGGGGCTTGAAAAGATCGAGGGGCTTCGATACCATTCATATCTGAAGCCCGAGGGGGTCGCGATTATCTCAAGCCAGACAATTGTGCCGGTAACAGTCAGCACGGGCGGGGCGGTATATCCTGAGGATGCAGAAGCTCGCCTGCGCCAGGTTTTCCCGCGGTTGGTTTACCTTGACGCAGCAAAGTTGGCACAAGAAGCGGGTAACCTGAAGACCGCGAATGTCGCTATCATCGGGGCTGTCTCAAAGGCCTTGGATTTACCGACTGAGGCCTGGAACGCGGCAATGGAGAAATGCGTTAAGCCGCAATATTTCGAGGTGAATCTGCGGGCCTATGAATTGGGGAGAAATTTCAATGGCTGATGAAGGTTACTTTCAACCCCGGGAAGAAACTCTGCCAGTGGATGAACTGCGCCAGTTGCAGGCGCAACGCTTACGCGAGGTGATCTCTTATGTGTATGCAAACAGCCCTGTGCAGAAAAGGCGGTTTGATGAAACCGGGATTGCTCCCGGGGATATTAAAGGCCTGGAAGATATCGCCAAGCTTCCATTTATGGATAAGGATGATTTCCGCAAATATTATCCCTTGGGCCTTGCCTGCGTGGAAAGCCAGAGAATTATAGAGATGCATATGTCATCGGGGTCAACCGGGATCCCGGTGGTAATGCCATATACCCCTGCTGATATAAAACAGTGGGGAGAGTGCACGGCACGTTGCTATAGTATGGCGGGCGCGGTGGCGGGTGATGTGGCGCAGATCACGCCTTCCTTCGGGCTTTTTAACGGCGGCTTCGGATTCTACCACGGTGCGCGGGAGCTGGGGCTCTTTATTATCCCCACTGGCGCTGGGAATACTGCCAGGCAAATCCGGCTGGCTCAAGACTTCAAAACCAGGATCCTGACCGGCGTGGTCTCTTACGCCACGAGGATAATCGAATTGCTGGAGGAAGAAGGCAGCTCTTTGCCTAGCCTGGAGATTGGGATATTTGGAGCCGAGACTTTCTCTGAAAGCATGAAAAAGAAGATCGCCGCCGCCTTCAATATAGATAAAGTGTTCGATATCTATGGCATGACGGAAACCGGTGGCGTCGGGACTCTCGGTATGGATTGCCCAGCCCATGACGGCATCCACCTCTGGGAGGACCATTACATTGTCGAAATCCTGGCGCTGAACGAGAATAAACCCGTCGCGGAAGGGGAGATGGGGGAATTGGTATTAACCAGCCTTACCCGCGAGGCCCTGCCGGTAATCCGGTTCCGCACCGGTGATCTGACCAGGATTATTTCCCGGGATAAATGCGGCTGCGGCCGCACCCATGTGCGGATAGCGCCCATTACCGGCCGGGTTGACGATATGCTGATCGTCAAGGGAGTTAATTTCTTCCCCCGGCAGGTTGAGCACGCCCTGATGGAGATTCCCGGGGTTAAACCCCACTATCAGATTATCATTGAGGATAATGACGGGATCAAGGATGTGCGCATCAATGTCGAAGCGGACGAAAGCGTCACTGGCTATATGGTAGAAAAACATTTGAAAGAAGCTTTGGGATTTTCCCCGAAAGGCGATGTCTTCAAACCCGGGGAATTACCCCGTCAAGCCGGCAAGGCCCAGAGGGTTTTTTATAAGAACAATAACGAAGCTTAGGGGGAAGCCGGTCTCTTTCTCTTCATAGCTGGCATGAGTCAGGTGAGACGGCGATCAGGGAAGGCGCTGCATGGGAACGGAAGATTCGACTGCTATCAAACCCTTAGACAATCAAGCTCTCCCCAAGTGGTACTCTGCCCTGGGGTGGATCGCGCTCCTGGGTACCGTTCTCTTTTCACTTCTGCCCAACTCGGAAAGTTTGTTTAATATTACAAGCGGGTTGGGGGTAATCGCATTAATTATTTATCTCTCCCGTTACCGCCGGCCTGACACAGTTCCAAAACCATTATTCATCATCTTCATCATCTTTTTCATGGTTGCGATTTTAACCGCGATTATACCCCATTATGCTGCTCTTCCGGACTTTGAGCCGATGAGCGATAGCCTGCATGACCTTTGGAATCTGGTGCAGGCGATTGTTGTCGCATCACTTTGCCTGGTAATGTTGCGCAAACGGGATGATTTGATCTCCTTCCTGATGCTTTTCACCTTGATCATTTTGCTTATCACTATTTTCAGCCCAATCCTCGGATTCATGAAGAACGGACTTGGGATGCGCCTGACCGGAACCAAGGGGGGAGCCAACCGCTATGCGATTATGCTGATGGTGTCATCACTGCCGATCTGGATACTGGTTTTGTCAAAGGATTTTAAGAGTCTTTCGTTGCGAGCATGGGGGTGGAATGTCGGTAGGATTGTTGTCATTTTAACAATTATTCTTATCTTCTATAAATTATTTTTAAAGGCTTACCATGGCGAAGTCCATTCGGACACAGGGTTTGTCTTATGGACCTTGATAATGGTAGGGATATTAATCCCCAATACCCTTTGGTTCAGTGCTAAAAAACAACCCGTGTTTTATCGAATTATCTCCCGGCTTGCTCCTATCGGCATTTATATTAATTTATACCTGAGCGCCTCGCGGATGGCCCTTGCTCTAGCATTGTTGATTTTATTCTGCGTTGTATTATGGAAATTACGCAAGCATTGGCTGCGTTGCCTGCTCATCACGGGTATTTTGATTGGAGCTATTGGCGG
>JAFGNG010000229.1 GCA_016927125.1 Planctomycetota bacterium
GGCATGGCACCCTTAGCCCTGACCATGCGGTAAAACTCGCGCAACACCATCAAGGTCCCGAGGGCGACGAAGATGGTGAAGCCGTAGCTGGAACTGTAGACCGCGTCATACCAGAGGGAAGCTACAAAAGCGAAGACAATGAAAACTCCCGCGCCGATCCGGTGCTTTAGCATCTCTTATTCCTCTCCGCTTTCCAGGCCGCCGAATTTCCGGGTTCGCCGCTGGTACTCCGCAATCGCCTTGGCCAGTTCTTCAGAAGAAAAGTCAGGCCAGAAGGCCGAGGTGGCATAATACTCCGCGTAGCTGGCCTGCCACAAGAGAAAATTCGAGATCCGCATCTCCCCCGCGGTCCGGATAATAAGATCGGGGTCCGGCAACCCCGCGGTGTCCAACCGGTTGGAGATTGCTTCCGGGGTGATCTCTGCCGGCCTCATCCTGCCCTCAACACAATCCCCGGCAAGGTTTTGAACCACCCGGACAATCTCGTCGCGGCCGCCGTAGGATAAGGCCAGGTTCAGGATCAGGCCGGTATTCTTGCTGGTGTATTCCATGGAGATGTCCAGCTCCTTGCGCGCCGCCTTGGGTAGTCGCTCCAAGTTGCCAATCGCCATCAGCCGGACATTATTCTTATTGAGCTCCTCGCGTTCCTGCTGCAGATAATCCCGCAGGAGGAACATCAGTGCCTTCACCTCCATGGCGGGGCGCGACCAGTTTTCGCTGGAAAAGGCGTACAGGGTCAGAACCTGAATGCCCCATTCGCCACAGGTCCGGACAATCTCGCGCACCCGCTCGCCGCCGGCTTCATGCCCTTTGCGGCGGGACAAGCCATGCGCCTTGGCCCAACGGCCGTTGCCATCCATGATGATTGCGATATGGCGGGGGATTAGGTCTGGGTCAAACCGGGGGTCAGGCATACGCTTACAAGGCTCCAGCTTCCGGAGGTTTCAGGCGCACCGGCTGTAATTAAAAGACAGGCTGGGGAGCCCGGTTATAATTAAGTTACAGCTTAACTGTAACGATTTGCTTGCGGCGCGGACCCACGGAAACGGTGCCGAGTTTGATCCCGATCTCCGAGAAGATCCGCTTCACATACGCCTGCGCGGCCGCGGGCAGATCCTCGAACTTAGTGGCTTCGGTAATCGGCTCCTGCCAGCCCGGCATGGTTTCATAGACCGGCTGGCAGCGCTCCAGCGCCTCGATATCGGCGGGGACGGATTCGATCTTCTTGCCATCCAATTCATAGGCGACGCAGATATTAATCTTCTCAAAGCCGGTCAGGACATCCAGCTTGGTAATGTGCAGGTGGTTAATTCCGCTCAGCCGTTTGGAATAACGGCCAATCACCACGTCGGCCCAGCCACAGCGCCGCGGGCGGCCGGTAGTGGTGCCGAATTCGTCCCACTGGTTCTCGCCGGTGCCGCGCATTTGCAGGGCTTCGTCGCCCAGGAGTTCGGTGACAAACGGGCCTGCGCCCACGCGGGTGGTAAAGGCCTTGAAGACGCCATGGACATCGCTGATAGCGTTGGGCGGGAGCCCGGTGCCGCTGGCAAAGCCACCGCCGGTGGTGTTGGAGCTGGTGACAAAGGGATAGGTGCCGAAGTCAATATCAAGCTGCGACCCCTGCGCGCCTTCAATTAGGATCTTCCTGCCCTCGGCCTGGGCCTGGTGGAGATAAGCCACGGTATCCGCCACAAACGGGGCCAGGCGTTCGCGCGCGACGGCGAGTTTTTCCAAAGTCTCGTCCGCCGGCAGAGCCTCGCCCTGCAGCCAGGTAATCCGGCGATTGGCGGTTGCGATCTTTTCCCGGGCCATAGCCATGAACCTGTCAGCATCCAGGAGGTTGTGCCCCCGCACTCCTTCGCGGGAAGCCTTGGCGGCGTAGGTCGGGCCAATACCCCGGCCGGTGGTGCCAATCTTATTCTCCGCCAGTTGGGATTCGCTCAAGGTATCGAGCACGCGGTGGTAAGGCATTACCAGGTGCGCGCGATCGGAGAGCAGCAGCCTGCCTTGGACGGTTACGCCCTGCTCTTCCAGCCGGTCGATTTCTTCAACCAGGCCAAGCGGGTCAAAGACCACGCCGTTGCCGACCACGGACATTACCCCGTCGCGCAGGATACCGCTGGGAATGATATGAAGCTTGTAGACTTCCTCGCCCAGGACCACCGTGTGCCCGGCATTGGCACCGCCCTGGCAACGGACTACGATTTCAACCTGGTCACTGAGGGAATCAACGATTTTGCCCTTGCCCTCATCACCCCATTGCATTCCCACTACCGCCGCAATAGTCATCTCTCTTCACCTTTCATCTCTGCAGCTCTCTCAACCAGAGAGGCTAGCTTAGTGCTTTTTCTTCGCGGCAGATTCCTTGATCAGCGCGCGTGCGATTTCATCGCGCTGAACCTGGTTGGTGCCTTCGTAAATCTGGGTGATCTTCGCGTCGCGAAGGTATTTTTCAATGGGATATTCCTTCATGTAACCGTAGCCGCCAAAGATCTGGATGGCGTCAAGGCAGACCTGCACCGAGATATCCCCGGCGTAGCACTTGGCCATGGCGGAGAATTTGGTCGGGCGGCCCTCGCCCTTGTCCACGGTCCTGGCGGTGGCGTAGATCAGCGCCCGGGCGGATTCGACTTTCATGGCCATATCCGCGAGCATCCACTGCAGGCCCTGGTTGGCGCAGATGGGCTTGCCAAACTGGACGCGGGTGCGGGCATAATCCACGGCCAGGTCGAGAGCGCCGGCGGCAATGCCCATGGCCTGCGCACCCACCCCGGGACGCGAGGCGTCAAAGGTCTTCATCGCGGTGATGAAGCCGCTGCCGGGCTTGCCAAGCATATTCTCGCCCGGGACGCGTACGTCTTCCATAATCAGTTCTCGGGTGGAAGAGGCGCGAATGCCCATCTTGTCTTCCTTCTTGCCGAAGGAGAGGCCCTTCATGCCCTTCTCCAAGATGAAGCAGCTGGCCCCGCGCGCGCCCTTGGTTTTGTCTGTCGACGCAAAGACGCAGTAAGTTTCGGCGTCCCCGGCATTGGTAATCCACTGCTTGGTGCCGTTCAAGATATAATCCGAGCCATCCTTGACCGCGGTTGACCGGATCCCGGCCGCGTCGGAACCGGCCTCGGCCTCGGTAATGGCGAAGGCGGCGATCTTCTTACCGCTGGCGAGGTCGGGAAGATACTTCTGTTTCTGCTCCTCGGTGCCGCTGATAATAATCGGCAGGGTCCCCAGGCCGCTGCCGGCAAAGGCAAGGGCGATGCCGCCGCAGGCCTTGGAGAGCTCCTCCGTGACCACGGACATATTCATGATCGGGGTGCCGCCCGCGCAGCCGCCGTATTCTTCGGAAATGAATACCCCGAAGAGGCCGGTTTCGGCAATCACCCTGACCACCTCCCAGGGGAAGGACTCCTCGTCGTGGTGCTCATCATACTTCGCGCGTACCGGGAGGATTTTCTGCTCGGCGATCTCCCGGGCCGCGTCGCGCATCATGAGTTGTTCTTCGCTTAAGCCGTAATCCATCTCCATTTGATTCCCCTTTATCTAATCGCAGTCTTCAAGCCGATACCTGTTAATCCTCGTAACGGATCGCGCAGAGGCAGGCATTATGCCCGCCGAAGCCCAGGGATGAACTGAGCGCTACCTGCAAGGGCAATTCGCACATTTCATTGGGCTGGTAATCCAGGTCGCAGTCCGGATCCGGGGTAATATAGTTGCGCGTCCCGTGGATCTTCTGCTCCTTGAGCGAGAGCGCAACCACCCCCAGTTCCACTCCCCCGGCCGCCCCGAGTAAGTGCCCGGTCATGCTCTTGGTGGAGGAGATCTTAATCCGGCGAGCGTGCTCTTCCCCGAGGGCCATCTTAATCGCCGCAGTTTCCGCTTTGTCGTTGAGCGGGGTGGAAGTGCCGTGCGCGTTAATATAACCAAGGTCCGCAGGCGTCTTGCCGGCATCCTGCAAGGCCAGCTCGATGGCCCGCGAGGGGCCTTCGTGGGTTTCGTCAGGTGCGGTGATATGATAGGCGTCATCGGTAAAGCCCAGCCCGGCAAGTTCGGCATAGATCGTAGCACCGCGTGCCTTGGCCCGCTCGAGTTCTTCGAGGATAACCACGCCCGAGCCTTCGCCGAGGATAAAACCGTCACGGTCTTTGTCGAAGGGGCGGCTGGCGGTTTCCGGGCTGTCATTCCTGGTAGAAAGAGCTGTCATGTTGCCAAACCCACCGAGGCCGAGGAGGGAGATCCCCGCCTCCGCGCCGCCGGCAAACATCACGTCGGCCTCACCCCACTGGATATGGCGCATGGCCAGGCCGATGGCATGGGAGCCGGAAGCGCAGGCGCTCACCGGGGCGTAGTTGACCCCCTTTAAATTGTTCTGCAGGGCAATAATGCCATTGGCACAGTTGATCATAATCTGGGGGATGGTCATGGGGCTGATCCGGCTGGGACCCTTTTTCTGATAGCGGTCCATCTGCTCCTCCATCGAGAGAATCCCCCCGACGCCGGAGCCGACAATACAGCCGCAACGGGACCGGTCGCACTTATCCAGATCGAGAGCCGCATCTGCGCGCGCCATTTCAGCCGCCGCCGCGGCAAAATGCACAAACCGGTCATAGCGTTTGACATCCTTGCGATCCATGTACTGGGTGGGATCCAAACCGTGAACCTCGCCAGCGATATGGACGTTGAATCCGGTGGTGTCAAAACTGGTGATCGTGGAGATCCCGTTCTCGCAAGCGAGCAGGTTCTTCCAGGTGTCATCCTTATTAAGCCCCAACGGTGTTACCATGCCGATCCCGGTCACAACCACTCGCCGCCGGCCTGTTTGCGCAGCCATCTATCAACTCCATTTTTAAAACTGGCAGAAAAAGAGAAGAAGGAAGGGGCGTGTTCTCGCGCCCCACGCCGCCTCACTTCTTCAAAATTTTAACAAATTGATACATTTACCCTGCGCTTAAGCCAGGGACAAAGCAACCAGTCAATTATCTGGTGGGCGAGCCCCCGGCAAGCGCAGCCTTCGGTTATGGCCCTGTGATATGCTCTTAGGCTTCCAGCTGCTTCAGAATATAATCAATGGAATCGCCTATGTTGGTCGGCGCTTCTTCGTCATCCGGAACCGTGATGTCAAATTCATCCTCCAGCTCCATGATAACCTCCGCGACATCCAGGCTGTCAGCGCCAAGGTCATCAACCAGGGAAGCCTTCTCGGTTACCTGCTCACGAGAGACCTGCAACTGGTCCACAACAATATCGATAACCTTTTCCTTAATTTCATCACGAGTCGCCATAACAATTTTCCTTTCTTAATACCCAAAACATTAGTTGTTAAATTATTGACCTTTTATCGTTTGCCGAAATCCGGCATTCCCATTTCCTAAAGACAGCCTGTATAAATATTCAGA
>JAFGNG010000230.1 GCA_016927125.1 Planctomycetota bacterium
AACGGCTTAAAAGGCCGGTGCTCTACCAGGCTGAGCTATGCCCCCTGGGAAGCGGAAAAATATACTGATTAAAGATCGATTGTCAAGAAAAAGTTGAAATATCCTCC
Organism: Planctomycetota bacterium; assembly: GCA_016927125.1. GTDB lineage: Bacteria > Planctomycetota > SZUA-567 > SZUA-567 > JAFGNG01 > JAFGNG01. The sequence continues at coordinate 108 of JAFGNG010000230.1, forward strand.
GTAAATCCATTAGAAATTATATTATAAATCACCATTATGCATACGCAATAAGCATTTAATTAAAAAAATTAAAAACCCTCCTCACCTAACTTCCGCGCGGGTTGGTGAATAAACCTGAAAATTATTGTAAATCGTTTGTCATTCCGAGTATACTTTGTTTTATCTGAATATTCCAGCTCCAAATGGTTATTAAGAAAAATGATTCTAACAGGTTAAGAATGGCTTAAGCATGTCTGACTGCAAGATCAAATTCTGCGGAATGATGAACGAAGCAGATGTGACCGTGGCCTGTGAGTGCGGAGTCTGGGCGGTTGGCTTTGTCTTGACTGAGAGCCAACGCCAACTCAGTTTGAATCAGTGTAAGAGGCTGGCTGCCACAGTTGCTCCGGAAATTATTAAAGTCGGAGTCTTTACCACTGAAACCGCAGAGGAAATCCGCCAGGCAGTCGACTTCTGCGGGCTTGATCTTGCCCAGGTGGTTGCGAATTACACTAAGGAGGAATGGCTGGACTTTGCGGAGGTGCCGGTTTTGCGAACCTTCCTGGTCAGCGGGCCTGAAACCCTTGAACTGCTTGCGGCTGTCAGAGGAGGCCGGTTCCTGCTCGATGTCCATGTGCCGGGGAAGGCCGGCGGAACTGGGGAAACCTTTGACTGGGAAATTGCCAGGCAAGCCACGGGATACGGGCAGGTAATCCTCGCCGGGGGGCTTAACCCTGACAACGTGACAGAAGCTATCCGCGTGGGGAAACCCTGGGCGGTCGATGTTTCCAGCGGCATTGAATCGTGCCCCGGTGTCAAAGACCATGCGCGCATGCGAGCCTTTGCCGAAGCAGTATGGAATGCGAGTTGAATCGACAACTGCTTCTTGACATGATCAACTTTTTCCGTAAATTCATAACCCAAGTCTCCGGGAGATGACAGCAAGTCGTTTATAGTACAAAGGTTGGTGGAGACAATTAGCTTATGGTAAAGGATCAGCAACCGAAGGGTCGCCCCTTTGTCAGCATATTTTTCGACTGTTGCAAGGTTTATAACCGGATTTATAAGAATAAAGCCGGCACTCATTATGTCGGCTGGTGTCCCCGTTGCAGCCGGAAGATCAGCCTGAAGATTGGCCCCGGCGGCACGGATGATCGGATGTTTTTTGCCAGGTAGGCGCCGCCTCGGCCTTAACTAATTACGAAACCATCATTATCAGATAGGAATAACACATCATGGCGGATTGGAAGGTTGAACGCGGCCGGAAGCAATGCGCAGCCACGGAGCGCCCCTTCGAGGAAGGCGAGGTTTATTTCAGCGTCCTCATCGAGCAAGATGACACCTTCCAGCGGCTGGACTTCTCCCTGGAGGTCTGGAAGGAGCAGGAGAAGAACCAGTTTTTTTCCTTCTGGCGGACCCGCATGCCTTCGGCCAGCGAGGAGCCCAAGCGCCGCTTTATCGATACCGAGGTGATCTACAACTTCTTTACCCGCCTAGCCGACGCCGAAAGCGAGATGAAGCTGACCTTCCGCTATCTCCTGGCGCTGATCCTGCTGCGCAAACGCTTCCTGCGCCTTGACGAGATTATCAAGCAAGATGGCGAAGAATACCTGGCGGTTTGGGACCGGCGGGTAAGCAAGTACCTACGGATTTTAAATCCCCACGCTACCTGTGAAACTTTGGAAGAGGCCCAGCGCGAGCTTTCCTGCATCTTTGATATGGATTTTGTGGAACCGGATGAAAGCAAAGCCGAAGTCACAACCGAGAATGAGGAAGATCCTGATTCAGAACTGGAAGCTGAGGAAGAAACGGAAGAAGAGTAGAAACAAATTGCAGGCACTATATTTTCAACCTAGGCACTTCTGCCTGGGTTTTATTTATGTTTCCGCCGCCGGGAGGCAAGCGCGGCAACCAAGCCCATTCCAACCAAGAGGGCGGTGCCCGGCTCGGGGATCATCGCATATGGAGTGACTATTATCGAGGCCACAGGATTGTAGTCAATGCCGGCCCAAGGGTCTAAAGTTGTAATAATAAAGCCAATCGTACTGACTTCGGTTCGATCCCAATCATTGATTGCCATGGCTGTGAAATCGGTTCCGCCTTGCGTATGAGGATAGTTATTATCTTCTACATTTGCGGGAATAGCATTATCGAAGTCCAGCATCAGGATAGCAGTTTCACCCGGAGAGAGCTCTTCCCACTCGGATTGTCAGAAGGTATCGTTAGTGGTATCATTGTGTGGGATCCCGCTCGGGCCGGTAAAGCCGGTATTAATAAAGAGTTTGCCCCAGATATTGTCATCATTCAGGTTTTCCATCATCAACGAGTAACCATCGAAGGCGGAAAAATCACCACTGCCGTGACTGGGAATTTTCTGGCCATAAAGGGAGCTGACAGGGTAACTGTCACAGATGAAAACGCCTGGCATGCTTAGTCCTGTAAAATCAAACAACACCGAATGTTCGGGTACGTATGAACGCACCACGCTTCCCCCCCAGACATTGTTGACGAATTCAGGGCTCCAGAGCACAAGTTCAGGGATAGTAAAGGTAACCGGCTCTGCCCATGTGAATGTGCTGGCAAGGCATAACACAGATAACATCAAAAGTGACTTGGTTAAATCTTTAGTTTTCAACTCAATTACTCTCCTACAGCTTCCAGTCTGCTCAAATAGCAATATAACAATCGCATCACGATAGATCGCAAATGTTATAAAAATTAAGCCTACAATATATATATCACTAAAGGGAGATTGACAAAGTCAATTTTGACTTTATAGAGATTATTTCAATGGTTTCAAATTATTATGAAAATAACGGTCAGTGGCATAACCTTCGAATTTAGAAGGTGTTAGTTATGATTCCGCCGCCGGGAGGCAAACATGGCAAATAATGCCAGCCCGGAGAGCAGGGCAGTGCCCGGTTCGGGGATTAGGTAGGGAGTTACCAGGATAGAGGCCTCGGGGTTGTTGTCGGAATAAAGCTGGAACCCGATTGCGCTGAGTTCCGTCCGGTCCCAAGCATTAATCGCCATCGCCACGCCATCGGTGCCGTCCTGGGTATGGGGAAGGGGATTATCCTCTACCCCCCAAGGAATGGCATTATCAAAATCCAGCATCAGGACAGCAGTTTCACTGGGGGAGAGCTGCTCCCATGCTGACTGCCAGAAGGTATCGTTGGCGGGATCAACGCTGGGAATCCCGCTCGGGCCGGTAAAGCCGGTGTTGATAAAGAGGCTGACCCAGACATTGTCATTGTCCAGGTTTTCCAGCATCAGCGAATAGCTGTCAAAGGCGGAGAAGTCACCGTTGCCGTGGCTGGGGTTATTCTGCCCGTAGAGATAGCTTACAAGATAGTCATCCTTGATCCCGGTGCTGGACAGGCTAAGGTTGGAAAAATTAAATTCCACCGAACTCCCGGGCGCGTCGGTGCGCACTACGCTCCCCCCCCAGGCAGTGCTGGCGAACTCCGTGTCCAGGAGGACAACTTCCGGGATGGTAAAGGGGATCGGCTCTGCAAGCGCGCCTGCGCTGGCAAGGCAGCACGCGGTTAATACTAAAAGTATTCTGGTTAAATAAATTCTAATCATCTTTATCGCTTCCTGCCTGCTTAACCTGCCACGCGCAGGCTGATCAGAATACCTGATAACTATTATACAAAATAGCACCACTACTATAAAGGTACTACACTACAGGAGCTTAACAAGGTTAATCTCTATTATGCCTGGAAAAGTTCAATGGTTTCAGATTATTAGCAAAATAACGGCCAGAAGCTTAACCTTTAACCGTAAATACAATGTTATAGAAACGACATAACTAATTTATAAACAGGCGTTTAGAAATGTTAAGGGGTTGGCATTAGCCCATGCGGTTAAGAAAGGCTTATGATTTCTTAGGGTAACGCTGGTGAAATATGGGAATAAATTCATCCAGGTAAAGATCCAGGTAATTGGGTGCAATCGCGGAGGCGTGCGGCATCAGCATGATATTGGGGCAGTCCCGCAGGGGGGAATCTTCCGGAAGCGGTTCAAACATGAAGACATCCAGGTAGGCGGCAGCGATCTTCCCCTTCTTCAGGGCGACAGCAAGGGCGGCTTCATCAATACAATTGCCCCTACCGACATTGTAAATGACAGCCTGTTTTGGCAGGAGCTTGAGCCGCTTTTTATCCAGGATAAGGTTGGTGTCAACCCCGCCGGGCAAGGCAAAGGCAAGGTGATCTGTCTCCGGGAGGATTTTATCGATCTCGTCTATCAAGGCAACGCGATCATTTTCATCAAAATAATTCGGCGGGGCAGCGGGCTTGCGCTTGATCCCGGTGATGCGAACGCCAAAAGGCTTTACCAGCCTGCCGATCCACTTGCCAATATGCCCGAAACCGACTATTACCACGTGCGAGCCGCGCAGGGGGCGCATCCGCTGGGCAACCTCGGTCTTGGGCCAAGGGTGTACCGGATTATCCTGCAGGCGCAGGGTGGCGGTGATGCCACGGCAATCAGCCAGCATCATTGCCACCACCGTTTCACCCATCAGTTCGCCATGGAAAGCGCCGTGGGTTATTTCCAGCCCTTCGGGCAAGTCGTAACTAAAGGCTTCCTGGCCCGCGGCGGGAGTGGAGATCCAGGCCAGCTTGGGTGCGTTTTCCAGCCAGGCCTTGGGCAGCCGCCAGGCCATTGCAATCTCAGCGGTCTGCAATGCTTCCTGGAATTCATCCGTGTTTTTACAGACTGTTATTTCAGCTCCGGGAATCTCCGCTTGCAAACGGGCTTCCTGCCGGGCATTGAAATGCCAGCCTGGAATTGTGGGACTTACCAGCCAGACCGCAATCTGCATCTCTCGCTCCTTTATTAATTACGGAATGAATGCAGGGGCGCGGGAATACAGCCGCCCTGGGTAACAAAGGTATCAGCACCACCACCGGCGCGGATTGCCAGGATGGGTGAGGAGCCGAAGAGCCCGCCCCAGTGGACCCATTCTCCTGCCTTCTTGCCCGGCACCGGCACCAGGCGGGTGGCGGTAGTCTTCTGGTTAATAACCCCGATTGCCATCTCGTCCGCCATCAGCGCCGTGATGGTGGTAGGAGCGGTGTCGCCGGGGATGCAAACCATGTCGAGTCCTACCGAGCAGACCGAGGTCATGGCTTCAAGCTTTTCTATCGACAGGCTGCCGGCCTCGACCGCTGCTGCCAAGGTGCTGTCCTCCGCGACCGGGATGAAAGCGCCGGAGAGGCCGCCGACCGAAGCGGAGGCGAAGAGGCCGCCCTTCTTGACCGCGTCATTGAGCATGGCAACGGCCGCGGTGCTGCCGGGCGCGCCAATCTGCGCAATCCCCATGGCCTGTAGGACTTCACCGACGGAGTCGCCGATCTCGGGGGTGGGGGCGAGGGAGAGGTCGAGGCAGCCGAAGATCGCGCCAATGCTGCGCGCGACTTCCCGTCCGACCAGCTCGCCCACGCGCGACACGCTGAAGGCGGTCTGCTTGATGACATTGGCAAGGGTTTGCAGATCCAGTTCCGGCTCGCGCTGCCGCAGGCGTTCAATCGCCCGCTTGACCACGCCCGGGCCGGAGACGCCGACATTGATCACGCGGTCGGGTTCACCGAAACCGAGGTACGCGCCCGCCATAAAGGGATTATCCTCCGGGATATTGGCGAAGACACAGAGCTTGGCCGCGCCGAAGCCGTCCTGCGCTGCGGTTTTTTCCGCAATCTGGCGGATTACAATCCCGAGCTGGAGGAGCGCGTCCATATTGATCCCCGCCTTGGTGGAGGCGACGCTCACCGAGGCGCAGACGCGATCGGTCTGGGATAAGACCTCCGGCAGGCTCTCAATCAGACGTTCCTCGGTCGGGGTGCTGCCCTTGTGGACCAGTGCGGTAAAACCGCCGACGAGATCAACGCGCACAGACGCGGCAGCCTCGTCCAGGGCCTTGGCGAGGCGTACAAAGCCATCAATACCGACACGGCCCGCAATTGAGCCGAGGGGGCTGACCGCCAGGCGCTTGTTGATAATCGGGATGCCGTAGCGATCGGAAATGGAATCACAGGTCGTAACCAGGTCTTTCGCCGCGTGCGAAATTTTCTGCTTAATCTTTTCACAGAAGAGATTGATATCCGGCGAGACGCATTCGGAAAGGTTGACCCCGAGGGTCACAGTGCGGACATCCAGGTGCTCTTCCTGAAACATGCGGATGGTTGAGAGAATATCTTCATTGCCAAGCATATTATAATACTCCTAAAGGGATCTTGCGGTTTGCGTGAGCAGGGGTTTTTAACTCTGCCCTATTTCATTCCCACCCGGCTGGTAGCATTAAAGATGTCTTCATGCATCAGCGTTACCGTTGCGTCACAGGGAGAGAGAATCTCGACCAGGTCCATGCGCACCGCGGGGATGCTGAGTTCCTCCGGAATCGTCAGCCGGGCAGTGATGATAAACTTGTCGTCATGGGCCTGGCTGGTGAGGTCTTCGATGTTGATCTGGCGGTCGGCCAGGCAGGCGGTAATCTTGCCGAAAATGCCGGGGGCGTCATTGCCGACAATAGTGAGGACAAAGCCGGCGCCGCTGGTTGCCGGGGGTAGCGGCGCCTCGCGGCGCGGCAACACCCCCACGATAAAGTCATTATCCGTACCGGAAGTTTGGATAAAGCTGGCTATCTCCTCCGCCGTGGGAGAACCGGTAAAAGAGGCGATGAAGTTAATGACAAAATATCCCTGCAGCACGCTCTGGTGCAAAGTTTCAATATTTCCTTGCAGTTTTTCGACCGAGTGCGCGAGGTGGGAAACCACTCCGACCTTGTCCTCGCACATCACCGACAGCACATAACGGGTCACTTCTGGCATTATAAATCCTCCTTAAGCCCTGAATCATAGCCGCATAGTTTTTCCGGTCAAGTGGGATCTAAATAAAACCGCCTCCCACTCACAAGGATACTTGCAACTTTTTGGAAAACCCCCATAATGACGGGGCGAGGGAATCTTTTAACTAAGGGGAATGCATGCAGGCGTACAAAACCAAGTTTATTGAATTCATGGTCGCCAGCGGCGTCCTGACCTTTGGCGATTTCACTACCAAGAGCGGCCGGAAGACCCCGTTCTTCATTAATACCGGCAATTACAATACTGGCCTTCAGATGGCGCGGCTGGGAATTTTCTACGCCCAGACCCTGCACGAAACCCTCGGCAGCGGTTTCGACTGCCTCTTCGGCCCGGCCTACAAGGGTATCCCGCTTGTAACCGTTGCCGGGGCAGCGCTGGCTACGGAATTTAATACCAATGTCGGCATCTGCTTCAACCGCAAGGAAGCCAAGGACCACGGCGAGGGCGGCAGCTTGATTGGCTACCAGCCCCGGGACGGCGAGCGGATTGTCATTGTTGAGGATGTCACCACTGCCGGGACCTCGGTACGGGAGAGTATTCCATTCCTAAAAAGCATTGCCGAGGTGGAGATCACCGCGCTCATCGTCTCGGTCGACCGCCAGGAGCGGGGGCAGGGCAGTAAATCCGCGCTCGCAGAACTCCAGGAGGAATTCGGCCTCCAACCCATCCCCATCGTCACTCTCGACGAAATAGTCGCTTACTTGCACAACCGCGAGATTGACGGACAGGTTATCTTGGACGACTCCATCAAGGCCGCCATCGATGCCTACCGGGCGGAGTATGGGGCGAAATCATAATACATAACAGCTTAAGAATTAAGAAGATAAGATATTTGAAAATAACTGTTGACAACATGTGTAGATAATTCTATAATCATCCTTAATTCCAACCAGTTCCGGAATTATTCAAAATTAGCTAATTTTTAATTTGACTTTGTTAACCTATAGGTTAAATTAGTTATGGACGATATAATACTAAGACCATTTGGAATTCCGGGCAAATATCAAGTATATGCTATGTCAGGTAAAACTAGGTGCGAGCTTCTTGATTTTTTAAATCAACCCGATCATCAGAATGATTTGGAGAAATTATACCCAATACTTGAAACTTTTTCACAAAAAGGGGAATTAAAAAATAAAGAAAAGTGTCGCAAACTAAGAGGTAAGATCTGGGAATTTAAGGCAGGTTGTTTGCGAGTATTGTGGTTTAGAGATGAGGGTAGTTTAATAATATGTACTCATGGATACCCCAAAAAACAGCGAAACACTCCAGAAAGAGAAATAAAAAAAGCTACTAAACGAATGAATCAATACTTTGAAGCAAAGAAAAAAAATCTTGTGATGATTGATGGAGAAACCTGATATGCAAAAGTCAAAACCTAAAAGCTTCAGTGAATTATATAAAGAAGCGAAATCTTCATCAGAATATTGGGTTCAAAGAGCTATCGTTGAATTTACCGAAGAAATGCTTGGCGTTATGGAACAAAAAGAGATTAACCGCAGTAACTTAGCAAGAAAACTTGGCGTTACATCTGCTTTTGTGACGAAGCTTTTAAGGGGAAATAATAACTTTAGATTAGAAACAATGGTAAAAATCGCACGAGCTTTAGATACTGAGTTTAAAATTCATTTACAACCTGATGGATGCGATACACGTTGGTTCGATATATTTAATTTTAATGGGAAAAGTGCTCCAGAAAGAGATGAAGAAATAGATTTACAGAAATTGAGCAAGAAATTTGTCGAAGCTACAAAAACTACCCAATCTGAGGAGATTCGGTGTGATTCCATCCCCGCTTAAACTTGAAACTTATTGTTTTACAAGTATCCATTTTGAAGCATCAACGGAAAAAAATACGAAAGATGCTTCTCTGCGTGTTACAACTTCAGCAAAATACCATGAGGATAATCCTCGCGTGTGGATGGTTGAACTCCGCCTTTGTCAGGAAAAAACCAAGAAAGAAATACCGCCTTATCTTTTTGATATAACTGCAGTTGGGATTTTTGAAGTAGGTAAGGAGATAGAAGATGATAGGGTGCCTTTATTTGCATCAGTAAATGGCAATTCAATTTTATATAGTGCAATTAGAGAATTAGTTGGTTATCTATCCTCCAAGGGACCGCACCCAAAAGTTCAATTACCAGTTGTTTCATTTATAGATCAACTTCAAAACCAGACTGACCTTAAAGAAAAGAAAATTTCAGTAGTAACTGAAAAGAAGAATGCAAAGAAGAATACTGCTAAAAAGAAGGTAATAAAGAAAAAAGTAGCAAAAAAAGCTAAAAGAAAAACAAAATAAAAGAGGTTTCGCTCAAAGATATTTCCTATGAATCTAACTCCATATTTAGCTATAAGTTGCTATATTTCCCTAAAAATATCTGAAACCCCCTTGCATTTCCCTGATTTGCGCATAAAATACCGCTTCGCCTTGGAGATATCTATTTTCTTAGGATATCCCATGCGATAAACACGGTAATAAAAACATGGGCGATTAGCTCAGTTGGCTAGAGCGCTTGCTTGACAGGCAAGAGGTCACTGGTTCAAGTCCAGTATCGCCCACCATTTTTATT
>JAFGNG010000231.1 GCA_016927125.1 Planctomycetota bacterium
ATCGCTACCTCGGTCTTGCCGAAGCCGACATCCCCGCAGAGCAACCGGTCCATTGGCACCGATTTTTCCATATCCTCCTTGATGCATTCAATCGCGGAGAGCTGGTCATCGGTTTCGTCATAGATGAATTCATCCTCGAACTTTTTGACCCACTCGTTATCCGCCGAATAAGAGATCCCTGGAGAATGCTGGCGCATGGCCTGGATTCGCAGGAGATCGGCCGCGACCTCGCGGACCGCCTTCTCCGCCTGCGCCTTCTTGCGCTTCCAGCTCCTGCCCCCGAGCCGCGCCAGCTTCGGCCTGGCCTCCCGGCCGCCGAGGTATTTCTGGACCAAATCAATATGCGACAAGGGGACATACAGGCGTTTGTCTTCATCAAAGAGCAGGGTCAGGTAATCATTTTCCTGCCCGTTGTGTTCCAACCTGGACATGCCGGTGTACCTGGCTACGCCGTGCATGGCGTGGACCACGTAATCACCGGTGCGCAGCCTGGTAAGGTCGCGGATCGGCGCTCCCGGGGCAATCCGTTTGCGCATCCGGCGGCGCTGGTGGTAACGGTGAAAAACCTCCTGGTCACCGATCGCGGTCCAGGAAAGCGCGGGCCAGTGAAAACCGCAGGAAAGCCTGCCGATAGCAAGCTCGACCTGCCCGGCCAGGTTGCCGCCGGTTTCCAGCAAAACCTCCCGGCAGCGGCTGCGGGCGGCTTCATTGTGGCAAAAGACTGTGACCTGGGCGCCGTGTTCCAGGAATTTTGTAATCTCTGCAATTGCGTGACCGGTAGAGCCTTCCAAACGGGTAATGCTCGAAATCTCAAAGGCGACGCGGGTGAAGTTTGCCTGTTCCCCCCATTCCTCCGGCCACTCCTCCTCCCGCATCGCCATGGAGACTGCCAGCGCGTGGGCATGGAGCCGCGCGCAGGCCTCCTGGTAGGAAAGAAGTGCGGAATGTTCAATACTATATCCTTCCTCATAGAGGTGGGCCCGTTCGGCGCAGCGCTCGGGATCGATTACAAATACCGCGGTATCGGGAGGAAGATGCGCCGCCAGGGTTGCGGCCTTATCCCGCTCGGTATAGGCCTTGCGGACCGTATGGGTGGAGAGATCCACCAGGACGCACTCTTCGACCGTTTCTTCAGAGCGTTGTGAAACCACATCAAAAGTCTGGATGGAGTCAATCCGGTCCCCGAAGAAGTCCAGGCGGAAAGGGATCTCGGAAAAAATGGGAAAGGCGTCGACAATCCCTCCCCGGCGTGCCAACTGCCCCGGCGCATCCACCATCGCGACTCGTTCCAGCCCGGCATCAACCAGGCGGCCGCAGAGCGCTTCCGGGGCCATTTCATCGCCCGGCGCCAGGGCGAGTTCACCCTTGCGCAAATCCTCGGGGGCAATCGTCGGCTGCATCAGCGCGATCACCGGCGCGACCGCCACCACCGGTTTACCCCTTTGGTTCGCGGTTGCCAGTCCGCGCAGAACCTGGATGCGTTCGCGCAAAGTTTCCAGATCCACATGTTCCGTTTCTGATGGCAAGACATCCCAGGCGGGATAATGCAGAATGGTATTCGCCTTCCAGGTGGTAAGGTCATCCTCCACCTCGTCGGCAACCTCGGGGTCAGGCACCAGGATCAGGAGGGATCTTCCGGTTCGGTTGCTGAATTCAAGCGCGGCGAGCGCGGCAGAGCTCCCCCACAATCCTTCGGCCAAAACCCGGCCAGACTGCAACCCCTCGACCAGCGTTTGAATCGCCGGCAGGGTTGCCAGTTCCTTGGGAAAATCATATAGGGGCATGGGAGGCTCCATCCGCGAAGCAGCTACGGGCATTTATATTATAATATTCTTACTGGAAGGCTGCAGGCATAAAAAGCTCATTTTCCTGAAGCTCCGCCTGCTTGGCAATCTCCAACACCCAGTCGTACTGCCCGACAAACTTCAGGCCATGGGCATCACTACCGATGGAGATCGCGACCCCGACCTTGCGGGCCAAGGCAATCACATTATGATAGGTCGCGGCCTGGGATTCTGTCAATTTCCGGCGCAGGAGCTCGTTCAACTCGAAGGCAACCTGGTTTTCCTTGCAGACCACCAGCAGCTCTTCAAAATCCTTGAGCACCTTGCCCTCGAAAGCGGTAATCCCGGTCTTGTTACCCAAGAGCGCTCCCGGATGCGCCAGGATATCCACCCTCGGGTTAGCCGCGACCGCCTTCGCCCAGGTGAACCATTCGCGGTAGATCTTCTCCTGCTCCTCCGGAGGGAATTCCTGGGCATCGTTCCAGATACCGCGGGCGCCGGGGATATAGTGGGTGGCGGCCATGACTATATCAATCCCGTTGAAATCGTTCATCAAGAGCGAGCCATCCCTGGCGCAGGGATCGGCGTCGATCTCCGCGCCGACTATTGCCCGCACCTTGGCTTGCGGCAGGAAGGAAGCGCATTCATGGATAATAATATCCACCGGCAACCGGGTGGTTTCATCCTCTTGATACTCCCCCGCGATGACGCTTGCCTGCATCTCGGCGCTGAAACCAGGAGTATGCTCCAGGATGATAATCTTTTCCAGGCCGAGTTCGTCCGCCCGCCAAATGATGTTGCCAACCAGCATGTCTGGCTGGGAGTGGCCTGAGAGAATTGTGTGCAAGTGAAAATCAAAGGGGAAAGTATTATTTTTCATATGGTTCCTTCTTGGTTGCATGTTTTTCCGGGCCTAGCCATGTTATCCAGGGCTTTATAAACCTATTAGAACATACCCGATTATGAAGCCATGGGCAAGTAACTTTGCAATTATGGAATCCAGCTTTAACGAAGATAATTTTAGAAATGCCAGGGGTGTGATTGCATACCAGCGAGGGCCTTAAACCGCGGCAGAATAGGCCGGGGATTTGATTAATTCGCGGATTCCGCGCACCATCTCCCCGAGCCGCGGGATAAAATTACTGCCCACCCGGGTGCGTTCGGGTGAGACTTCGATGGTCAGGGGGCCATTATATTTCACCCC
>JAFGNG010000232.1 GCA_016927125.1 Planctomycetota bacterium
AGGGAGCCATCATGGTGGATTCCAGCGTGGCAATCCTGGCTTGGAGATCAGCGATCTCGGCAGTGTCATCGGCCAGAACGCTTCCGCCAATAAGCATTGCACCAAGTGCAAATACTACGGTAACTTTAAACAAGATCCTCATTTCAAATCCCCCTGCAAAAATAACAGTTCCTTGTAGTGCTTTTTTTCTCTGCCAAAACCAAGCAGGTTTCGGCAACAACCTCACGAAAAAATAAGCTCTTCTCCTCTTCCAGAGTCTCCTCCTATTTTCTCCCCAGCTTTGTCTAGCAGAAAAAAGACAACACCTTAACAAAATTCACTTGATATATGCCCAAACCAGAAGAAACGAGCATGGCGCTCATTCCCATAACATAGTAAATATCTTGCAGATTGCCCCCAGTTTGTCACGAAAAAAATAAAAAAACTTCAACCCCAATAGGAAATATCAGTATAAACCTCTTTAAAATGGAGTCAATTATTTTTCGATGAAATCTACATATACCTTGCGGGTTCTGGGGCCATCGAATTCGGCAAAATATATCCCCTGCCAGGTTCCCAGGACTAACTTGCCGCCTTTGACCAGGATCTGCTCGCTCGCTCCCACCAGGGAAGACTTCAGGTGGGAATCGGAATTACCTTCCAGATGGCGGTAAAAAGCCTCTCCTGGGGGGATTAAACGGTCCAATTTGCTTAAAATATCACTGCAAACCGCAGGATCAGCATTTTCATTGATAGTTATAGCTGCGGTTGTATGTGGCGTAAATACTGTTATTATGCCATCTTGAGCCTTATAGCCGCTCAAAATGCATGAAACTTCATGAGTTATGTCAATTAATTGGGAGCGGCTGCTGGTATAAACCTTGAATTCCTGCATCTCTTTTCCCCCATGTTGATGCCCAGAATGGAGGGCTGCCTTCAGCTTAAAATAAGCCGTCATGGTATTTTCGGCTAAAATTGATCAAACCTTTAATCAGCCTGTGAGAGATGTGGCGAAAAATCATTATTGCCAGGCATAAAAAAATGGCAAGGAAAAAGAAAATAGCGGCGAAAACTTAGTTTCACCGCTATTTTCTTGTATTGCGGAGGAGTTGGAATGAGATTTAAAAAAGGTTACGGTTTTGTCTGGGTAGTCTGGAAATTCACAAATGTCGGCGCAATCCAACTGTCGGCCCGCGAGGGATAACGGTTGGTTTTGTTTTCATCAAGTAACGGGGTCAAGGCCGGATAATTATACAGCCGATAGGTTTTCCCCGGCAATAGCGTGCTCTCACTCAAGTGATTGCGGATCGAGGCAAAGCCCTCCAGCAGGGTCACATCCGGGGCCGGCCGTCCGCCCAGGGCGTAAAGCGCCGCGGGTTCAAGCTTGAGATCAATCCGGCTGCCTGGCTGGATATTGATTTCATGGTAGGGCAAGGCCAGGTTAAGGGGGGTGGCATCTTCGCTCAGGCTGATGTTAATCTTGCCGTGATCTACCTGGAGCCGTCCGTCTTTAAAGGAGACCAGGCTGTCCTTATCCATTACCATGCGCGCGCCGGGGGCCAGTTCCACGCCGGCCTGTTCTCCGGAGGTGCGCAGCTTCACCGGGGTGCTTTTGAAGGCAATCGTGTTGCTGACCGGGGCGAAGCCTTCGTTGTTCCAACTGGCGTCGACCTGCCCGGTAATCTCCCCAGACCAGCTTACCGGCTGCGGGTTGGTGGCGACGGGGTTGATTGCAACCACCGGGGCCAGGGACGGTGCCGGAGCAGGATTTTCCTGCTGCTGATAGAAAATATTTATGCCCAGGATAAAGGCAAAAGACGCGGCCACCGCCATCGCGGTTGAAAGATAAGTTACCCGCTGGCTGCGGCGTTTTTGATCACGAGCCGAAACCAGTTCAGCCTGCTTGACCTTGAGTTTGGTCAGCAAGGCGGCTTTGAATTCCTCGCTCGGTTCGGGCGGATGGTAGGCTGAACGCAAGAGCTGTTTCAAGCCAGCCTCAAACTGTTTGCTTTCATCAGAATGAGTTACATCTTCAGACATCGAATAACTCCTGTTTGCAAGACGCCAAATGCTAAATCGCTCAATATATAAATGTTAGGCTTAACGCTTTATCCTGCGAAAAAAATCCTTAAAAATGGCAAATTATCAAATTTCTTCTGTCGACATGCCGCTAAAAACCTTTCTAAATGCCGCCCGGGCTCGGGTCAGCTTGCTTTCAACCGCTTTCTCAGTCTTCTTCATCAGGCTGGCAATTTCCCGGGTAGAATATTCCATAATATATTTCATCTCCAAGAGCTTGCTGTACTCATTCGGCAGCGAACCCATGACCTTGCCTACCAGGTTACCGAGCTCCTCGTTCTCAAGGGCTGTTTCCTGCAGGTTTTGCGCTTCGAGATCCGCAAAAATGGTGTCCAGTTCGCCGTCCATCATACTCCAACTCGTTTCATATTCATGCGCACGTCCCATGGTCGCGTTACTGGAACGGATCCGGTTGCGGCTGGTCATGATCAGCCAGGCTTCCATGCTGCCGCGGTCGGGATCATACCTTGCCATCTTTTCCAGCGCCTCGACAAAAGTGTCGTTGACTACCTCTTCGGCGTGATGGTGATCGCGCCAAACCCGGTAATAGATATAACGGTAGAGGCGGGAAAAATATTTTTCATAAAACGCCTCCAAGGTCTGCTCGTCGCCGCGCAACAGCCCCTGTTGCATTTCCCGATCTTCCTGCCGACTCTCACTTGTCAGTACACGCATTTTTAATCATTCATCCCTAAATAAAGCTTCGTCGGGCACAACGCTTTTCTTCTAAAGTACCTATGTCGTTCCCCAGCGGGAATTCCTTCGCCAGAACCAGCGTTTTTCAAATAGGCTGCAAAACCGGCTGAAACAACAATTTTTTCCTAAAATCAGAATACCGCTGTGCATCCTTAATAATCATCATTACCCATTGTCATAAAACAAATTACATGCTTTTATATTCTATAAATAATTACCATTGAAGCTGTTACAACAATTTGTCAACAAACCTGGCTTTTGCGAAACTAATATCTTTTTATAATTATCGTCAATCCAGATAATACGGGAAAGGGTATTTTTTGTGAGGATCTCGGAGAGCGATGCAACCGGGCGGTCAGGCATAGGATACTGCTTGTCCTCGACCCCTGAAACACAGCTTTTGTTTTACCTTGACAATGGCGGGAGCGAGGTTTAGATTCTTTAAATTCTTGTCGGAATAATCATAATCAATACTCTCTGATTCCGACCACGAATATGCCATAACATAACAGCTAGCTACCTCTACTGTCATAGTATTCAAGCGCAGTGATAAACGCTAAGTTTTCTGCAGGAAGAGAAACTTGATGGCAGAATCATCTCCGGGGAACCGAACTAAAATCCTGCTCGCCGCAGCGGGGATTGATCGCATTACCAAGATGATGGCCAAGCAACTCGAAGAGAGCGGTTTCGAGGTGATGGTAGCGGCCAACTTGGCGGAATGCAAAGAGGGCGTACAAACCAATTCCCCGGACATTGTTCTCATGGATGGCGGGATTGAGTATGCCGCGGATTTACGCTGGTGGCTCAAGGGGGAACTGACCCAGCAGTTGCTCAGCCTGATTGCCCTCTATCCTGAAGTTGCGCATCCGGAAAAACAGCCCGGCTTTAAAGTGCTCGAGGATCAGTACCTGGTTGAGCCTTACGAATTTGAAGGGTTGAAAGAGCTGCTTGAACATGAAGCCCGGCAGTTAACCTCCCAGCGCCAGCAGCTTAAGCATAAGCTGGCATTCCGTCTCTCTTCGCAAATCAAATACCTGGAAACAGCGGGGGAGTTTATGGAATTCCTGGCGGGCAACCTCCAGATCTCTGATGAAAAACGCATGGGACTCCTGTATGCCTGCCGGGAAGCGCTTGAAAACGCTCTGCAGCACGGCAACAAAAACGATGCGGAGAAGTTTGTCCATGTGAATATCCTCTTGAGCGAGGAAAAGCTTACCCTGAAGATCAAGGATGAAGGGGAAGGCTTTGATGTTGCCGCCCTCCTGGGGGAGGGTCTAGACGGGGACGCGGTGTCGGTGGCGCGCAAACGCTACGGCGACAAAAACGGCAGCGGCCTTGGTATTATGCTAATGCTGCGCTGCGTGGATAAAGTACAATATAATCGTAAAGGCAACGAAGTAACCCTTACAAAAAATCTTTTTTAGGGTATGATGGCAACTTCACGATTAATTAGGATATCGCAATGGCCGGGTTTGAGTACACCACCAGAAACACCAACACCAGTTCCGGGATCCCGGTGACAGTGGTTGCCCTTTCCGGAGCCATCGACCCCGGTAGTGTGGAGACCCTTGACAATCTCTTTAAGGAATTGCTGGCCCAGGAGCAATATAACGTGGTGCTGGATTTTCAAAACTTGAAATATATGAATTCCACAGCGATGGGATTGCTGGTGCGCTGGGCCGACAAGTTCGCCGAGCAACAAGGCCGCTTGATCCTGCTGCAAATCCCTACCCGGGTCATGATGATGCTCGAGATGCTTGGCCTGAAAGAATTCTTTAAAATTACCACAGAAGAAAAGGCCGCGGTAGCAAGTTTTGAAGTTTTGGGAGAAGGCGAAGAAGAAATAGTTGAGATGCACCTTAAGACTCCGGATAATAAAACCGCGTCCACCACCTCAAGAGAAGAGGAGGCCGCGCCCCAACCACCCGGAAATGCGGGGTTGCCCCCGGTTGTGACCGAAACTGCCTGCGGGCAATGCGGCATTACCTTGACGATGGGAGGGCCGGGCCGGTACCGCTGCCCGCGCTGCCGCGCCTTCCTAACCTTGACCCCGGAGGGCAAGGTTGAAACCAGCCCGCAGCGAAGCGCGAATGAGATAGAACTGATTCTGCCAGCGAAGGCTGATTACCTTGGCAGCCTGGAGCAGGTTTGCCTCACTGCCGCTGGCCAGGCCGGGATGGAGCAAACTAACGGCGTTGAATTTTTCAAAGCACTGGCAGCGTGTGGAAATTATTTAATTACGGAAGCCCTGGGGGGGGTGGAGTCGGAGCGCGTGCATATCCAGGTGCAAGCGACCAAGGGAATGGTCAGCGCGCGCCTTTTTGCCGCCGGCAAGGTTCTACCGCTGGAAACCTCCACCCTACCTGCCGTCGCTGCTCTTTCCGAGGCGGCCGGCAACCTGGACAAGCTGGAATTTTTTGCTAATAACAAGGGTAATTTCTTTATTCTGGAAAAACATACAAATTAACCAAGGGAGTAATTTACCAATGGGCTTACTTGACGGATTATTCGGCGGCAAAAAGAAGGACAAGGCCAAGGACGCGGTTCCGGCGACGGCAAAAGCCAAGCCCTCCGGGCGGCAGGACAACATTAATGTCGACCTGAGCCGGCTGGACACGGCCAGCAAGACCGCCACGCCCGTCCCGGCGGATGCAACCAGCGAAGAAGAAACCGCGATCCTGAAGCGGGGAAAGATTGCGGAAGATAAAACCAAGCGGGATTCAGGTACCTCCATTGCCCGGCGTAAACGCGCCAGCATCGCCCGCCGACTGATTGGCAACCTCCTCCTCGCAGCGGAAGCCATCGACAAGCGGCAGCTCAAGGCGGCACTTAACCAGAAGGAAGAAAAAGGCGGCCTGGTGGGGCAGATCCTGCTCGACCTGGAGGCCTGCTCGCTGAAAGACCTGGAAGCCGCCCTTAACAAGCAACGGACCATTACGACAGTCGATATCACCCAGATCAGGTTTGACAAGGAGGCGCTCAGCCTCAGTACCCGGGAAATCTGCGTCAAGCACTGCCTGATCCCCTTCCAGATGATTGGGAAGATGCTCTGCGTCGCGATGAATAATGTTCTCGACAGCGAAGCTAAAGAAGAAATTCGGGAGTACGCCCAGACCCATATGAAAGCGAACAGCAAGACCGAGGAAAGATTCCGGCTGAAGCTCTTTGATGCCGCCTGGCAACAGATCAACGAGGCGATTGAAAGCCATTACCCCGCCAACGGCGACAACGCCGATCTCAGCATGCCGCCCGGGGCCAGGGATATTACCTTGCAAGAGATGCCCCAGGTGGAAACCAGGGAGGTTGATATCAAGATTGATCTCCCCGAGGAGGAGTTTGTCGATAAACCGCCAGTGAAACCCGCCGCCCCGCCCAGCGCCATTCCCGTCAGTGAAGAATTTTTCAAGTCGGCGCAAGAAGGCAAGAACGGCGCCGTCTCCGAAAGCTGGCAGGCGGAGCGATCCGCGGATTCCCCGGTTCCCGCCGAACCGGTACCGGATGAAGAAAAAAAGGAATAACTGCGGTCAAACTCCAAACCAGCAATTTTTTGAGACAAAGCCGGAGAGTTTATAAATAATTCATCCCGGTTCGCGATTTTCCTAACAACCGGCAAGCTCGATATGGAGACAACAAGAATGCGGATCCTGGTTACCGGCGCGGCAGGTTTTATCGGCTCCCACCTCGCGGAGAAGCTGGTGGAAGAGGGGCATGACGTAGTGGGGTTGGACTGTTACACCGGTTACTATGCCCGGGAGTTAAAGGAATCCAACGCGCGGGAAGTGCTCGCCAAGGGTGTCAAGCTGCAGGAATTAGATCTCGCCGGTGACGAACTTGCCCCGGCGGTTGACGGGGTGGAGATCGTCTATCACTGTGCTGCCCAGCCCGGGATCTCAGCCATGGTGCCAATCTCCACTTATGTGCGCAATAACCTGATGGCTACCCACCGGCTCCAGCAGGCGCTGGAAGGCTCTGAGACACTTAGGTGTTTTATCAATATCGCGACCTCTTCGGTCTACGGCAAACACGCGACGGATTCGGAAGACACCCCGCCCAAGCCAACCTCTTACTATGGAGTTACCAAGCTGGCGGCAGAGCAACTGGTGCTGGCCAGCCAGCGGGAGAAGGGCTTCCCCGCGTGCAGCCTGCGCCTCTTCTCGGTCTATGGCCCGCGCGAGCGCCCGGAGAAGCTGTTTCCAATCCTCCTGCGCTGCCTGCATGAAAACACCCCGCTGCCGCTCTTCGAGGGCAGTGAAAAGCATTCCCGCAGCTTTACCTTTATCGACGATATCATTAAGGGCTTCCTGGCTGTCCTTGACCATCTTGACGAATGCAACGGGGAAGTTTTTAATATTGGCAGTGATATTGAAATCACCACCGCACGCGGCATCGCCATTATCGAGGAGCTCATCGGGCGCAAGGTGGAAATTCTCAAAAAGCCGAAGCGACCCGGCGACCAACTCCGCACCCATGCCAATATCGACAAGGCCCGCCGGGTGCTGGGGTATTCCCCGGAGACTACTCCGGAGGAAGGGTTGAGCAGGACTGTGGAATGGTTCCGTAAAATTAACAAGGGTTGATTCGGCGAACCTGTAAATCTGGCTGGAAGGCAGTATCATGGGAATTGACTGGTCAAGCCTTGACGAGGTGGACGGCGCGGAATTCATCCTCCGCTGCGCGCTACGGGATGGCGCCGAGAAGATTGCGATCAAGCGCGACCCGAAAGGAGGCAAGGTCTATTTCATTGCGGGGGGAGAGCCGGTCTTCTTCGATCTCCTGCCCCTAGAGAGCTCCTCTGCGGTGCGTCGTTATCTTAAGCGCGTCGTCGCGATCGACCCCTACATGATCCCGCCGCAGAACGGCTTCAGCGCCATCGAACTGGACGAAGTCAGCTACGCCTTGAGCGTCCTGACTTCCACCGGGCAGAACGGGGAAGACCTTACCATCACCCTCTCCAAACTTTAGCCCGGCCAACCCAGGCAAAAACCCATAGCCAAAACCGTAGTTTTCTGATAGACTTTTTTCCCAAGAAAATTTCAACCTTTAAAAAGGAGAGAGATCATGAACAAAGCTAAAATCCTGGTCGCTTACTTTAGTAAGAGCGGTAACACCGAGGCCATGGCCCAGAAGGTAGCTGAAGGCGCACAGGCCGCCGGGGGCGAGGTGGATTTGATGAGGATCAAAGAACTCTCCGCGGCTGCCTTGACCAAGTATGACGGAATTATCATTGGCACCCCGACCTACTACGGTCTGCCGGCGGCCGGCATCAAGAATCTCTTCGATGAATCGGTGCAGATTCACCGCCGCTTGGTCGGGAAGGTGGGCGGGGCCTTCGCCACCGCTGCCAATATCGGCGGCGGCAACGAAACCGCCGTCCTGGCAATCCTCCAGGCGATGCTGATCCACGGCATGATTGTACCCGGCGCCGCCCAGGGCGATCACTACGGTCCGATCGGGATCAACAAGCCGGATGAACGCGCCCTGAAACAGGCCCACGCGCTGGGTGAGCGTATCGCCACCCTCGCGGCCAAGGTCATGGCCTGACGTTGACAGACTTTCATCCAATCAAAACGGCTGGCGAATAATCCTCGCCAGCCGTTTTATATTGCTTGTTAAGGTGAGGAACTATTCTTCTTCCTTCGCCGCTCGCCGTTTTTTGCGGAAGGAGTGGAACTTGATATAACAGAGCACCAGGACGATTACCCCGCCCAGCATCCAAACCGTGGCGTTTTGCAGATATTTTTCCACCAGCTCCATGTTATTACCGACCCAGTAGCCAATGAAAGCAAGGATTATCACCCAGATGCCGGCGCCGAGGGTGGTGTAGAGCGTGAACTTGGCCAGGTTCATCCGGGCGAGTCCCGCGGGGAAGCTGATGAGCTGACGGATCATCGGGATCAGGCGCCCGACAAAAGTGGTAATCTCCCCGTGATTTTTAAAAAATTCCTCGCACTTCTCCAGCTTATCCTCGGTAATTAAGAAATACCTGCCGTACTTGATGACAAAGGGCCGGCCCGCGTAAACCGCAATGTAATAGTTTACAAACGCGCCGATCAGGCTGCCAAAGATCCCGCAGAGGATGATCAGAGCCAGCGACATCTTTTCGCCGCCGGCCGCGGAGGCCAGGTAACCCGCGGGCGGGATAATAATCTCGCTGGGGAAGGGGATGAAGGAGCTTTCAATCGCCATCAGGATAATAATACCAGGATAGCCAATCATCATGATGATCGCAACCAGCTTGACGCACAAACCTTTTAGATATGCCTTCAAGATTTTCTCCTACTAACCGGAACAGCGCTGTCTTAATTGATCTCCGTTGTGGACGCAAGCAAATAGTATAAGAAAATCCCGGCCTCGCAACAGGGGGCCGGGGGTTTTTATTATTAATTGAAAAGGTAACCGAAATCTTTATCCGGCAATTTAGTGATCAAAGGGCAGATCCGGCAAAGCGCTTTCTATTTCATCCGAGGCTACAGCAGCGGTGAGGATGCCCTCTTCCGATTCCAGCAAATCTACGACCGAGAGTTGCCGGGCAACGCCGTCAGTACCCTCCAACAGCACATGTTTACCCGTGGTGCTGAAGACCGCGGCCGCGGTGTCGGTTGCGCCGAAGAGGGGGCTGACCTCCCCTTTGACCTCCAGTTTATTCCAGTTAGTGTGGGCGCTGAGATCCCGGAGGAAGTAACCGCTCTCGATGCCGACTTTGCGCAGGAGCAGCATATCCTGCACCGGGCTCCAACAGACCGGGACCGCATTATCGAGGTGCGCGAGAGGCTTGCCGTGCTGATCCCGCACAATCGTCAAGGCCCCGCCCAGGCTGTCACCAAATTTAAGCACCTCGGTTTGTAAACCGGAGATGCTATCGGAATCATAATAACGCCGAGCTTGTCCCAAGGCTTGCTTCTCTCCCGGCGCAGAAGCGAAGACATAATCAAAATTATCCGGGACTAACTGCCAGAGCATCATCCCCACCAGCGCGGCGGTGATGGTAAGCAGAATACTTTCCGCTTGTTTTCGCATAGCTCTTCCCCTTCTGTAAAGATTTTCACGGGGTGGACGGCTGGTCATATAAACACCCCCATACAGGGGGAATATCGACCATTGCCAGGCCCATCCTGAAGGGTTTTTATCGGAAGTGCGTTTTGGAGAACCCGGGAGTGTTGATAAGTAATAAATGGTATGTTAACATTAAACCGACAAACAGCAGGCGGATTATTATATGAAGATCTGAACAGGGAAAGGTTAGAATGCCTAAATACCTCAAATATTTTATCGGCAGCCTGGTGTTACTTAGTTTCATCTTCCCGGTTAAAGCTTACGCGGATAACGGGATTATAATTAAGAAAGGCTATTACCTTAATTATTATCTGGATAAAGTGTCTTTTCCCGGCGCCTTATTAAACCAAGAAAAAAACGCACTTCCCCCAGCGAGGAACAAATTACCTTTATCGTAGCCTTGAATGAACTCCTTGACGACAGTGAATTTCAAGAGGATGAAGCCTTGGCGAAGCTCCGGGAAGGTTTGACCGGCAGCAGCCTGACGCTGCGCAGGAAAATAGTGGAGAAGATCTTTCTTGGCTGCCTCAGCGCATACAAGTATGCGGTTAAGCCCATAGAACAATGGAGCTACGCCGTGATTAAAGGATCTGGAAAAATATCAAAAAGAGCATCAGCACGAAACAACCAGGGTTTGACATCTACGGCCACTCGGCAGGTGGACAGTTTGTGCATCGGATGGTTTTAGCTTACCCCGAAGCGGAGATTATCCGGGCAATCAGCGCCAACTCCGGGTTTTATACCTTGCCGGTTGCAACCGAAAAATGGAATTATGGCCTGCAAAATACCGGGGTGACCACGGAAAGATTAAAACAGTCCTTCGCCACCAAGCTTTTTATTCTGTTGGGAGACCAGGACACAGACCCAACCCATGAAGATTTGCCGACTAATGATTGGGCGCAACAACAAGGTCCGCACCGGCTTTCCCGGGGGCAGAATTTCTATGACTTCTGCAAAGCCAAAGAATTACAGGCACCTTTTGAGTGGGAAATAGAAATCGCGGAAGGGGGGGCGCATTCAAACTCCGGAATCTCAGAATTTGCCGTAGAGTTATTAAAAAGAAAATAGCGAGACGGAATCACTTACCTCCATTGCTAACAACAAAAAACGCCCTGCAAGTGTATGCCTTGCAGGGCGTGTTATGGGTGGTACCCGTTCAGGGACTCGAACCCCGGACACTCAGATTAAGAATCTGATGCTCTAACCAGCTGAGCTAAACGGGCAAAATTGTCGCCCTAAGATAATCATTTCTGCGGTTTTGTCAAGGGAGGAGGAAAGTTTTTTACTAGGGAAGAGGTTGGCGTGAAGGGCCCCGGCAATGCGTCTGGGGGAGGGCTAATAAATTTCGCTTGTAGTTTATTAAATAATCTGACAAAGTAATGGCTCTTATACCAGGCAAAGACATAGATAGCAAGGGCGATCCCACAAACGCCCTGATTTAAGAGCAGGTAATAAGGAGAGCGCAGGGGATGGACAGAGTTGAGAGACTACGCAAGCTCCAAGAAGAGTCACGGCAGATGCGGCAAAGATTCCTGTTAGAAGACGGGACGCCAAATCCAGAATATCACACCCCAAGAGTGTGCCCGGTTTGCAACAATGAAGACAGTTTAACCCCCTGGTTAACAACGGATAGTGGCAACCGCTATGTAAAATGCAACTGCGGGATGCGGTTTGTAACTCCCACCATGACCGCCAATATGCAAGAGGGGCTCTATACCACCCGCGAGACAACCGGGTATAAATGGGATGCGTGGAAACACACAGTCGAAAGCCTGAAGCCGGCGACTGCCCCCAAGCATTCGCAACGCTATGAACTCTTGCTCAAGCATTCCCATCGCGGCAAGCTGCTGGATTTCGGCTGTGGCTTCGGCAACCTTGCTGATGAATTAAAATTCTTTTTTGATGAAGTTGAGGGCTTGGAAATTGATCCGGAACGAGCCCAGGTCGCCAGGGACACCTTTGGTATAACGGTTTATGATCAGAAGATTGATGATTTGGATCTCAAAGACAGGTTCGACGCGGTCATCTGTTATAACGCGCTGGAGCATTTTCTCGAGCCCCTGGCTGCCCTGACTAAGCTCCATGAGGCTATGCGCCCGCAGGGGGTGGTTTATATTGAAGTCCCTGCTTGGGGCTCACTCAGCATGAAGATTTTGGGCGGCATGCACCACGTGGTCCGTTCAATCGAGCACATTAACATGTTTAATGCCTGGTCGCTGGGGAGGCTTTTTGAAAAGGCAGGCTTCCAGGTCCTGGAATGGCGGACCGTGAAGCTGGACCTTAGCGCGAATGACTTTTTCAATTACGAATTTAAAAGAAATGAATTTGTCCACCGGCTCAACCCCCTGTTGAAGGACGGTAAGAGTTACCGGTTTTTATGCCGGGCCTGCGATAGCGTAGCCGCGCGGCTCTTCCCGGTTTTGCTGAAGGTCTGGCGGGGGGCAGGCTCGTATCTGCAGATGGTGGCTTCCGCTTAAGGCAGGCACCTGAGTCCGGACACAGAGGATAAGAAAGCTATTTCTTAGATTTAAACTTGGCCGCATCGATGCAGGCGAGGAGATTGACAATCCAGCCAAACATGCCCAGGGTTACTACCCAGATAATCACGCCCAGGATAAACCAGAAGAGCGCGCGAATCACCCGTCCCTGGACCAGTTGACCCAGGCCGGGAATAAAAAAGCTGCACAGCGCCGCGATTACATTGCCTCCGGAGCCGGGTTCTGACATGCTTTTATTCCTTAATTCAAGAATAAGTAATCTGGCAATAGAGAGTTAAAATTTCTCCCGGATTATACAAATTAACATCATAACAAAGAGGAATAAACCGCAAAAGATCATTGAGCCGGCGAACTTGGCGCTTCCTGTGCTATTAGAAATAAGCGCCAAGAAGGTGCCAAAAAGTAGAAAGCAGATGGCAATAATACTCAGCCGCTTCGATTTTTTTATAAAATGCCCCCTAAACCTAGCGCCAAAGTCTTTTAGTGGATAACCGCAGTGTGGGCAACTATTTGCCTGGTCAGAGATCTCCCCATGGCATTCAGGGCAAGATGCCATCGCCATAATTATTCTCCCTAAAGATCAGCTAAGATTATTTATGCCGCGCGACAAAATTCCCCGGGTGCTGGCGGACCAAGCCTTTAAGTTCCATGATCATAAGAAGCCCCGAAACCTCATGGACCGGCAGGCCAGACTGCACACAGAGATCATCAATATGCATCTCCTCCTCGCCGAGGGAGTTAAGAATCGTAATCTCCTTCTCGCTGCCCGCGCCGGGCGCGACAGAGGGCGGTTTCATCAATTCATCAACGGTAGAAACCACTTTACCGGCAACCTCTTTAGTCATCAAACTCTGCTGCGTGGAAAGGTCAGCGGAGTGCTCCTCTGAAAGATCCTCGTTCACTGAGGGTTGCAACGCCTCGCGGAGGGGTCCGAGTTCTTCCAGGATATCGTCAAGGCCGGTTACGAGCTTGGCCTGCCCCTGGGCGATCAGGGCATTGCAGCCCTCAGCGTTGCGGTGGTCAATCTGGCCGGGAATGGCAAAGATCTCGCGCCCGAGTTCATTGGCGAGGCGCGCGGTAATGAGCGAGCCGCTGCGGGTGGGGCCTTCCACCACCAGCGTGCCCAGGGTCATCCCGGCAATGAGCCGGTTGCGGCGGGGGAAGTTTTCCCGCGCGGGCGAGGCCTGCATGGGGAATTCACTGATCACCGCGCCGTTTTGGGAAATCTCGGCGGCGAGGTCGCGGTTTTCTTCCGGGTAGATATTGCCAATACCACTGCCGAGGATGGCCAGGGTGCGCCCGCCCGCGACGAGGGCACTGCGATGGGCAGCAGAGTCAATGCCACGGGCGAGGCCGCTCACAATGGTAAAACCGGTGCGCGCCAGCAGCGCGGAGAACCTCTCGGCCTGCGCGCGCCCGTAACGGCTGGGCTGGCGGGTGCCGACAATCGCCAGGGCTATGGCGTCACTCGGTCGGAGGCTACCCTTTACATAAAGCAGGATCGGCGGGTCAAAGGTGGTTTTGAGCGCAGGGGGATAGGCCGGGTTATCCTGGTCAATAAGCTGGACCTGCTGCCGGGCCGCGGCCTCGAGCTCCTGCCGGGGGTCGTACTCATGCGCCCGGGCAATCTTCTCCGCCAGGATCTTACCCACCCCGTCAACCTCGCAGAGCTGCTCCACGGACGCGCCCAGGATCGCGTCATTCGAGCCGAAGGCATTACGCAATTGCAGATAGGTGCGCGGTCCGATCCCGGGGCATGAAGCCAGGCGGAGCGCCTCTTCGATTCGATCCAATAGATATCTCTTTTTACTGTGGAATTTACTCTACCCGCTCATCCTCAGAAGAGAGGATATCGGCAAGGTTGGCTACTTCCATCAGACGCTTGATCTGGTCGTTGACATTGATCAAGCTCATCTTCCTGCCCTGCTGCTGCAACTTCTGGTGCGCGGCAAAGATACTGCCCAGAGCCATGGAGTTAATATGCTCCGTGCCTTCAAAATCCAGCACGACCTCCTCAAAGTCCCCGTCTTCAAGATACAGCAATTCAGAGGCGAATTCGTCAGCGCTGGAGCCGCTGATATCATTATAACGGTCGCCGAATTTGATATTCGCTTTCATAATAGCTGTCCTTTATCCCCATTCAGATGAGCGGTTTGAAGAAATCTTCTCCCTGGCAAAAGCTTTCAGCCTGGAGACAGTGTTCATCTTAAGCACGAACCGGGAGATGTCAAACATAATTCCCCAGCTTTGCGGCTTGATCAAACCCGGCTTAAACTTTACAATGCTGGCAC
>JAFGNG010000233.1 GCA_016927125.1 Planctomycetota bacterium
AGAGGAAATGCTTGAGGATTTTTTCGCCCGCCACCGTCAGAAAGCTCTCCGGGTGGAACTGCAGGCCTTCGAGGGGAAAATCGCGGTGGCGAATACCCATCAGAATCCGCTCCTCCTGGGTCCAGGCGGACGGGATAAAGCATTCCGGCAGAGACTCCTCGCGCACCAGCAGCGAATGGTAGCGGGTTGCCACAAAGGGATTCTCCACGCCCTTGAGCACTCCCAGGCCGTCGTGCTCAATCATCGAAGTTTTGCCATGCACGGGAAGTTCCGCGCGGATTACCTCACCGCCGAAGGCGTGGGCAATGCTCTGGTGGCCGAGGCAGACCCCGAGCACGGGAACCTTGCCGGCGAAGTGGCGGATCATCTCGCAGGAGACTCCGGCTTCCAGGGGGGTGCAGGGCCCGGGGGAGATAATTACCCGTTCCGGCTTGAGTTCGGCGGCTTCCTCGACCGAAATCTTATCATTGCGGAAAACCTTGAGGTCACCGCCCAGCGCACCCACCGCCTGGACCAGGTTGTAGGTAAAGGAATCGTAATTATCAATAACCAGGATCACGCGTTATCCTTACCAACCTTCATCAAAGCCACCCGTATCTGCAGGTTTGGCACCTTCCGGGGTTTCGGTTTCATCGGTATCGCCAAAACCAACCTCTTCATCCGGCGTCACCTCTTCAATCCTGGGAGTGGATTGTCTTTCTTCAATTACCATAAACTCGGGATCAATGATTTTAATCTCCACCATAACATCTTTTTCCTCGGGGGAGGGGACATCAAAGCGCCCGGTGATGCTGGCGGAATCCTCAGCCTCTCCCAGCATAATGGTAAAAGTAACCGGGATGCGGCCCGCTTCCTCAAGGGTTTCGATTTCCTGGAGGGCGAGGGTATTTATCAGTACCGCGAAGGGCGCGAGCTTTTCGTAGCGGCGCTCATCATCAATGGAAATCTCTACCCCTTGCTCGGCAAGTTCCTTTTCAGCCTGGGTAAGCACCATCGCGGTGAGCGCCTCTTTAGAGGGAAGAGGGGGATATTGATCCTCCGCGTCCCGTTCTGCCTCCAGGAGCTTAACATAACCCTGCCCCAGGGGATTATCCGCGTTGGCGTCGGTGGTAGCCATGCCGTTAAGGTAAAGGTTGCTGATCACAGTCTGGAGCAGACCCTCGGCGTCTGCAACACCCCAGCGGACCAGGGCCACCCCCGCAACCTTCTTACCCGGTTGCAGGATGGTATCAACATTGCGCGAGGAATCTTGGGGGAATAAATCCGGTTCCTGCTCGCGCAGGACAGCGACTGCCTGCTTGTGGAGGACCAGGTCGTTTCCCTCCTCTTCAATCATTGGGATTGACAACGGGATCCCGTGCCACTTGATCCCGGGGTTTAAACCAACCTCCATAACCTTGAGATGCTGTTCTTGCGGTGTGCTGTTGAAGATCTCATAGGGAAAGTAACGGAATTCGTAGCTGAGCCCTTGCGAGCGCTCCACGAAAACCTGTCCGGATTGTTGCGGATAAATGTCAGTCGTCCACATCCAGAGCCATTCTTCCTTCTTGGAATCAAAGATGATAGTATCGGATTCACGACGGAGGGGGTCGCCCGGACGCTTATAAAAATACCTCAGCGACTTACGCAGCCGCGGCTCGTGCTTGTTTTCGAGATTAATCAGGTGGCCGGGGAAGTATGACGGCACCATGCGTTGTCCCAGTCCCAAGATCCGCATTTCAAAGGCATCGGAAGTGGGGTCGATTTCAGGGAAGATCGCGACTACCCGGACAATCTGGTCGGGTTCCAGGTCCATGGTGGCAAGTTCCCGGGTGGTGTAATAATGATAGTTCAGTTTTCTTTGGGCAAGATCGCGGATCACGGAGTCGGAAAGGTCTTGGTAAACCTTGCCGGTATCGGTATGGAGAGAGATGTATAGCCGGAAGGGCTCGCGCTTGCGGTCAAGATCAATTTTGATGCGGTTGATACAACGGGTCAGCAGCTCTTTCTGATCCGGGTTGTCCCCGGCATTTTTCAACCTGATCTGCATTTCCTGTAAAACCCGGTTAAGCGAGATCGTGTTCTTGAAGGTCAGCGGCCAGATATAATAGTAACTATTATCCTCCCAGAGGGGCGAGCGGATTGCAATCGGCTCGTCAGCGGTAAAGTTGGAAACGCCAATCTCCCAGAAGCCATAACCTTGGTTCGCGGTTTCAGTCATATCTGCGCACACATTAAAAGCGCAGGTTATTAATAAAAGCAGTGCCAGAACGCAAACTCGCATACCGAACTCCTCCAATCAGTTAATGTTATACTATGAGGTTAATAATGCTAACACATGATCCAACGTTTTTGGGTAAAAGTCAAGAATCTTCCGGGATGAGAACCTGCCTGAGCAGTGAAAAAGACGACAATATCCTTATTGGATTTATATAATAGCAGCTTCCGAGAGGATATCAACCCCAATTCTTCATTCATTTTTTGGTCTTTTATCTTATGATCCAGGCTTGCAATAATCCAAAGCTTCCGGTACCATAACCCTGCGCAATTATGAATCTGGAAATTGCGCAAGGTGTTGGGTTATTACCTCGTTTGGTAAAAGGATTTAACCTTGACCACAATCCGTGAAGCTCGGGATACAGATGTGGAACAGGTCCGTGACCTGTTTGCGCGGGTTTATGGCGTGGATTATCCCTTCCCTGGATTTTACGATACCGAATGGCTGAAGAAGTCCGTTTATGACGATAACACCCTCTTTCTCATTGCCGAAGTCGAGAATGTGATTGTCGCCACCGGCTCGATCATGCTGACGGCCGGGGGGCTCAACGACCTGATCGGCGAGATTGGCCGGTTGGTAGCCGAACCCACCAAGCGGGCGCGCGGAGCCGCCACCGATCTGGTGGGGCAGTTGGTGGAACGGACCCTGGATAAAGTGCAGTTCTGCATGTCCGAGGTGCGCACCCGCCATACCGGCAGCCAGCGTCTGGGCGAGCAGTTCGGTTGGATCGCCTCGGGCTTCGAGCCGATGAAATACCAACTCCAGGAACGCGAGAGCATGGTCTTCTACGCCAAGCTCCAGGGCATGGCCTTGGAGCTCAGGCGAAACAACCCGCGCGTCATCCCTGAGGTCGCGGTCCTTGCCAAGACGGTTTTAAAGAATATGGAACTGCCGGTGGATGTGATCGTCGAGGATGAAGACAACGGCTATCCCACCGAGCAGGAATACAAGGTGGACCGCCTCCAGGAGCAGGGGGTCAGCTCACTCTTGCGGATCGAGCGCGGCCGCATCACCAACCGCGAGATCTTCGGCAACCTGGCGCTCTCCCACGGGATCTTCCGCATTGCCAATTCCAATTCCCATTACCTGGTCGCCAGGGAAGGGGAGGCAGTGGTCGGCGCGGTGGGCTTCACCCACGACCCGATCGATAAAAAGGTCAGGATCTTCGAGTTGATCGAATTCGATGACGCGGTTAAGGGTTATCTCTTGGCCTCGGTCGACCGGCTCGCCAGGGAGGAGTTCGGCGTCGAATACCAGGAGGTGGATATCTCCGCCTATTCGCCGAAGATCCAGCGCACCTTCGAGCGGCTGGGGTTTGTGCCCGTGGCGTACTGCCCCTCGATGGTCTTTGACAATGTCGAGCGCCTGGACGTGATTCGCATGGCCAAGATCTCCTGCCGGTATGATCTCGGCCGGATGCGCCTTCTGGAAACCGGCACCCGCATGAAGGAGATCGTCGAGAAGGGGCTGGAGGATCGCCTCCTGGGCATCGAAGTCACGGCTGCCACCAGGAAGACCGAATTATTCAAAGGCTTGCCCGAAGGGGATCTTAACCATCTCGCCAGGATTGCCAAGATTACGGATTACACGGCCGGCACCAAGCTCCTCCGCCAGGGGGATGAACCGGACCAGCTTTATATCCTGGTCGAAGGCGAGGCGGAAGCCAGGGCCAAGGGTAAATTGCTCGGTACCCTGAAGGCTGGCAGTATCTTTGGAGAAATGTCGTTGGTGGAAAAAACCCGCCGGAGCGCGGATGTCATTCTCACGAAACCCTCCAAGGTGATTGCCATTGGGTTGCCGCAGCTGGAACGCCTGATGCAGGCCCATCCCCGCCTCGGGCACGTGGTCTCGCACAACCTGGCCAGCTCCTTGAGCGCCAAGCTCCGCCGGCTGCAGGCCGATAATTCCTGATCGCACCGTTCCCGAAAAGTTGCAACTTTAGCAGCTTCAAGGGATAACTAAAACGATGTTTTGCAGATACTTTGCTTGCTAACCGGTTGACTTTTTCCCAGCGATTCCCTATGCTGCATGTGCTTTTTTTATATAATCTGCCAGCCCCTTGGTGGCGCGCTTCAGAATGACTTGTTGAGCCGGAAAGAGATTGTCTATGATGATTGTATTGGTTATCAACTGTGGTTCTTCCTCGATTAAATACCAGCTTTACAAAATGCCGAGCAAGACGGTACTAGCCAAGGGGATTGTCGAGCGCATCGGCCTGGAGAAATCCGGCCTCAAACATAC
>JAFGNG010000234.1 GCA_016927125.1 Planctomycetota bacterium
CCCATTCCTCCTACAATGGTTACCCGGCTTGTTATTACCTGGCCGGCACAGCTATCCCCGAACCCGCGACCATGTCGCTCTTAGCGGCCGGTGGATTAGCGCTCTTGCTGCGCAGGCGCAGTGCCTAGCCAATTAACCGCGTTGGAAAATCCTCTAACAGACGGCTGCTTGCGCGGCCGTCTGTTTTTTTATAGGATTGCATTGGCGGTGGCAGGTCGCATACGCAAAATGAGATTGTGGGAATTTATCTTTATTCTGACTAGGTTTAGGAGAGATCTATAATGATGCCATCAAATCAAGGATTCCTGATAAGGGTTTCGCCTTCCGTACTTTCAATAATTAACCCTGAGAATAAAATCGAAATTAAGAACCTCCTGGCACAAGACTATTTAACTATGGCAGAGGCGATGGAGAAGTTCGGTGAACTTCTCAGTAATGCCAACATAAGTTTTGTTGCGCACGAGGGAAACGGACTCCCGGTATTCACCAACTTTAAGGACGGCGAATTGGGTAGGATTGTTTAATTTCAATAAGTAAGGTTGAGGGGACGGGTGGCCCCGATTGCTTGCAATCGGGGCGCGCAGCGCAGGCGGTGAGAAAATTGTTTGTCAATAGGTTTTACCGCTTGTGGCCCAAGGCCACCTCGATAGCGGAGCTATCGAGGCCATCCGCACTTCATTTTTTCAGCAAGTAAATAAAACAGATAATGCCAAAACAAAAAGGCACAATCGATATCTTACCATAGTACCAAGGAATAAAACTCAGCAAGATTAAAAGTGACATCCATAGCAGGCTATGCTTTTCCCTTCCTTGTTTTGAGCGGGATGATAACAGAACTGAGCGTTCCCCCTCTTCTTCCTGCTTTATACTTTTTTCTTGTTCGACTCTTATTGGGACATAATACAATTTAGGAAAGAAGAAGATAAGAATTGTGAATCCCAACGAACCAAAGATTGTCATCACAAGAAAAACATGGAATGTATTGAGGCCAGATTTAACGCTACAAAACACAATAATTAAGCCAGTGACAATACTAAAAATGATTATATATATGTTGAAAAATGAGGGTAGATATTCTGTGCCACAATGCGGGCAGATTATTATTCCCCATTTCCAAAACATGTTATATATGTACTCTTTGAAAGACAGGACTGGTTTTGAGCATATAAGACATTTCATTTTAATCGGTTTTCCCGTCACATCTACTGTGATATCGCGACTGGCGCACCCGCATGCCGAGTGCGCAGCCGGAGGCTGCAAGAAGCTATGCTATATTATGTTGTGGTAATGGTGTTATCCCGACGATCAGGTCTTACTTTTTGTCGTTGTATACTCCATCCACGAGCACAGCAACCTACTTCGCCGTAGTGGCTACGAAGGCTGGACGCTGCGTCCCTACATCTCCTGATTTCTGTCTCCTTACCCCCTCACCTGCCCATCCCCATCGACGAGGAACTTGTAGGTGGTAAGCTCCTCCAGGCCCATGGGGCCGCGGACGTGGAGCTTGTTGGTGGAGATGCCGATCTCGGCGCCCATGCCGTACTCGAAGCCATCGCTGAAGCGGGTGCTGGCATTGACCATCACCGAGGCGCTCTCCACCTCCTGCCGGAAGCGCTCCGCCGCCGCGATGTCGGCTGTCACAATCGCGTCGGTATGCTGCGAGCCGTAATGGTTGATATGCTGGATGGCCTCGTCCAGGTCGGCAACCACCTTGATGGAGAGGATCTTGTCCAGGTACTCGGTTTTCCAGTCCTCCTGCGTGGCAGGCTTGACCTTCACCCCGTCCGCTGCCTTACGGGTGGCGGCGCAACCGCGCAGCTCCACCCCTGCCCGGCGCAGCTTTTTGAGGATTACCGGCAGGAAGGCCTTGGCGACCTGCTTGTGCACCAAGAGTGTTTCCATAGCGTTGCAGACGCCGGGGCGCTGCACCTTGGCGTTAAAGGCAATCTCCGTTGCCATCTCCAGGTCAGCAGCGTTGTCTACATAAACATGGCAGACGCCGTCGAGGTGGGCGATTACGGGAATCCTGCTCTCCTCCATGATGGCGCGGATTAAATCCTTGCCACCGCGGGGAATAATCACATCAATCTTGTCATCCTGTTTCATCAGCTCTGCCGCGAGGGCGCGGCTGGGAGTTGCCACTACCTGTACCGCCTCCTTTGGTAGCCCGGCCGAAGCCAGCGCCGCCTGGAGTACTCTTCCCAGGGCACGGTTGCTGTTAATTGCCTCCTTACCGCCGCGCAGGATGGCGGCATTGCCGCTCTTGACAATCAGCCCCCCGGCGTCGATCGTGACATTGGGGCGGCTCTCGAAGATCATGAAGATTACGCCAATCGGTACGCGCACCTTGCGGATGTATAAGCCGTTGGGACGCCGCCAGCCCTTCATGGTTTCACCCACCGGGTCCGGCAGCGCCGCGATCTGCGCCAACCCCTGAGCCATCTTGACTATTCCATTCCGCCCAATGGCCAGGCGATCGAGCATGGCGCTGGTCAGGCCTGCCTTCTTCCCCGCCAGGAGATCCTTGGCGTTGGCGGTAAGAATGGTTTGTTTCCGGCGCATCAAGCTATCCGCGGCGTTCAGCAACGCCTGGTTCTTGGCCGCGGTACCTGCCTGGCCGAGAATCGAGGCCGCGCCTCTGGCAATCTGCGCCATCTCTGTGGCTTTGGTGGCATAAGACATTTTTTACTCCCGTCAGGTTATTTCAGCTTTCTGTGGCCAGGGTTCTCTAACCTGGGATCACAGGCTGGAGAGCCTGTGCCACAATCAATCTTCTTCGCGCAGGAAGGGCAAATCACTTGCCATCAACCACCAGGTTGTCCCGGTGGACAGCCGTTACCGGGCAGGGATAGCCCAGGATAGCCTGCAACTCATCGCTCTGCTTACGGGCAATCTTCTGCAGATCCGCGCCGGAGAAATTGCTTACCCCGCGCGCGAATTCAACCCCCTTTTCATCCACGATGCTGACTGTATCCCCCACCGAGATCCCGGGGTCAGCTGCAATTATGCCGATCGGCAGTAAGCTGCTCCCATCCTTCTCCATCGCCTTACGCGCGCCCTTGTCAACCTTGATCCTCCCCGCAGGCTGCCGCCCGGCGAGCCAGCGCTTCTTTGCGGTCAGGTTAGATGGCCGGGCGGGGAAGCAAGTCCCGATCGCCTTGCCCGCAAAGATTTCACTCAATACCTCCGGCATCTTGCCCGAGGCAATGACTACATCAATACCACATCCCGCCTCGGTCGCGCGCTTGGCTGCCATCAGCTTGCTCGCCATGCCGCCGCGGCCAATCTCATCGGGTGAGATTCCCGCCATTGCCTCGATCTCCGGGGTGATCTCCCGGACCAGCTCCAGGATCGGGCTCTTGCCTTCGCTGGGGGGCTTTTCGTGCAAGCCGTCAATATCCGATAGGATTACCAGTACATCAGCCTCCGCCACAATCGCAACCATAGCCGAAAGCGCGTCATTATCGCCGAATTGGATCTCCTCTACCCTGACCGTATCGTTTTCATTAATAATCGGGACGCTGCCCAGCTCCAGCAATGCCGTGAGGGTGCTGCGGATATTCAAGTACCTTACCCGGTCATCCAGCCCGTCGCGGGTGAGCAGCATCTGCCCGACCGGGATCTCATACTTGGCAAAGGCTTCGGCATAGTAACGCATCAGCTTGCCCTGCCCGATGGCCGCTACCGCCTGCAGCATTCCCAGTTCCGTGGGCTTGCTGGCAAGCTGGAGGCGATAAATCCCGGCGGCGATCGCACCGGAGGAAACCAGAATAACCTCGCGCCCGGCCTGCTGCAAAGCTGCAACCTGGCTGGCAATACTGTCGATGCGCTTCTGGTTGACCCCGGTCTGGTCATCGGTCAGCAAGCGCGAGCCAATCTTAACCACAATCCGCTTCGCTGCCGCGAGCTTGGCGCGTTCAGATGATAATGCTTTGTCTTTAGCCATTTACGATTCCGCCGCAATCAGACAGGGAAAAATAGAAACCAATTGATTCTCATATTTTACGCTCTTTGGGCGCGGGTTCAAGCGGGAAGAATACAATTGTGCCATAAGGGATATCTCTTTATGAAGATAGCCAAAGAAAAAACTGCCCCAGGCGTTTGTAAAAATGCCTTAAAAAACCCGGTTTTTATTGAATTTAAACCCGCAGTTACGCCGATTTAATATACAGGTATAACCTTAACTGTGTCAATGCATTGCATTGGAGGAAACGATGAAACCCTGGCTGAGAAAACTAACTGTTCTGATCTTTATCCTGTTATGGAGCGGGATAATCCTGGCAGACAGCTTTTGCGTAAAGTGCGGAAAGAAGCTGGAGGATGATGTCAAGTTCTGCCCTCAATGCGGCCATAAGGTGGGCGCCCCGCTGGAAAAAAAGGAGGAGCCTGAAAAACCCAAGGAGGTTGTGACCCCGATACCAGAGTATGACAATATTGAGGAAGCCAATCAATACTATGACTTGGCTGAAACCGAGCGTAAGAGTGTCGGCGCTCTGATCCTGCCCAACCTCAAGGCACAACGCTACCGCAAGGCTCTATCGCTCTACAGCAAAATCCTGGAGAAATGGCCTAACAGCACCAAGTGCGAGATGTCGGCCTACCGGATCGCGGAAATCTATGAATCTATTGCCTTTAGAGATTGGCAAGCCGCAATTCGCTATTATCGTATGGTCTTGGCGATCAACCCGGAGACCACCCTGGATGCGCGTTTTCAGATCGCCCGGATAACTGAAAACGGTATTAATGATTATGAAGAGGCCATGGTGCTTTACAAAGATTGTGTTGAAAACGCCCGTGTCCAGAAGGAGAAGGAAAAGGCCACCAAGGCAATGAAGAAATTAGAAGAAAAAATCAAGAAATCTGAGGAAAAACTGGAACCTAAATCCTGACAACATGATAGTTACTTCTCCCGGGGCGCAGCCTGGTTGGCTGCGCCTTTTTTTGTTACCCTCCTTGCCCGAGAGATTCCTTGCACAACCGCCCTGGATTTGCTACTATCTTAATCCTGTAAAACCATTTGTGTAAGGAAGCCAAAGTGAAAGAAAAATTAGCCCAGGCGCTGAAGTCCGCTACCGCTGATTACGCTGAAATTCGCATTGATCAAGAAGATTCCACCCATATTGCCTACCGCGGGCCGGAGGTAGAGGATGTCTCTTCCGGAAAGTATACCGGTGGCATTGTCCGCGCCTGCACTAATGGCGGCTGGGGAGTAGCGACCTTTGATTCCCTGGAAAGCCTTGAAGATTGCGTTCAGGAAGCCTGCCGTTGCGCCGCGTTGGTGGGGAAGGACACCACCGCCCTCGCCGAGATCGAGCCGCTTGAACTGGATGTCCCCGCCCGGATGGAGCATGACTTCCGCGAAGTCTCCATAGATGACAAACTCAAGACGATAGCAGGCTACAATGAGATAATTCTAAAATCCGATCCTGCTGTAGAAACCTCCATGGTCGCTTATGCCGATACCTTCCGCACCGTCCACTTTGCCAATACCCGCGGCGCGCGTTTCCGGGAAGAGCGCCCGCGCGTGGTGCTGTATGCGATGGCGCCCGCCCGCAAGGATTCCCGGGTGCAGAGGGCTACTGAAAGCATCTCCTCCGCGACCGATTATAACTGCATCCTCGGCATGGAAGAGAAGATTTTAACCGCCTCCAAGCGGGCGGTTGACCTCCTCCACGCCCCGACCTGTAAAGGCGGCGCTTTTACAGTAATCCTTGATCCGGAGCTTGCCGGTGTTTTTGTCCACGAAGCCTTCGGCCACCTCAGCGAAGCGGATTTCCTCTATGAAAACCCGCAGATGCGCGCCTTGATGTGCCTTGGCAAAGAGATTGGCGGCAAGGGGTTGAATATTGTCGACGACGGTTCCTACGGGCACACCATCGGCACCCAGAAGGTAGATGATGAAGGTACCCCCACGGGCAAGACCTACCTCGTTCGCGAAGGGGTTCTCTCCGGCCACCTCCATTCCCTGGAAACCGCCGCCAAGATGGGCGCAAAGCCGACTGGCAACGCCCGTGCCATCGGCCGCAGCGTCTCGCCCCTGGTGCGGATGACCAACACCTACATCGAAGGCGGCGAGACCTCCTTCGAAGAGATGCTCAAGGGCATTGACAAGGGCATCTACGCCTGCCATGCCCTCGGCGGCCAGACCATGATGGAGATGTTCACCTTCTCCGCCGCGCATGCCTATAGAATTGAAAATGGGCAGGTCGGCGAATTGATTCGCGACGTCACCCTGAGCGGCAATGTCTTTGAAACCTTGAAGAATATCGAGGGCTTCGGCAATGACTTCCGCCTGATCGAGTCCGGCGGGGGGTGCGGCAAGGGCGGGCAGTTCCCGCTGCCGGTAACCTGCGGCGCACCGCACCTGCGGATCAGCAATGTGGTCATTGGCGGCCAGTAATCATTGTCTTGCCATATGATTTATTAACTTATTATTTAACAACCAGTAATAAAATTTTTGGAGATTTATGGATCATGCGAACCCCCATGGTTGACAAACTCACCGAACGATTCCGCAAGGGTGTGGATACC
>JAFGNG010000235.1 GCA_016927125.1 Planctomycetota bacterium
CAAGGCGCGCGAGATCATGATGGACCTGGAAGAATATGAAGCCGTCTTCTGCAACAGCGGGACCTCCCGGCGGGCGCCGCGCTCCGCCGTGGCCGCCTATGAATCCGCGGGCAATGACGACGAGGAAGACGATGAAGAATACGAGTATGAATACGAAGATGACGGCGATGAGTATGAAGAAGAATCTGAATACGAAGAGGTTGAGTCCGCGGCGCATTAAGGTTTAAGCTTTTGCGAAATTAACGCGGGATGGACAGTTATCCAAGATATAGAACAGAGACACCATTCCATTAACTGGAGGTTTTCAGATGCTCCCCAAGGTCCGGAGTGTGCAAGTGGGCGGGGTTGAGTTCGGCGGCGGCAGCCCGCTGGCGCTGATTGCCGGGCCGTGCGTAATAGAATCGGCAGACCATACCCTGATGATGGCAGAAAAACTGCAGCAGGCCGCGGATGCTGCCGGCCTCGCCTTGGTCTTCAAGGCCTCCTATGACAAGGCCAACCGTTCCTCCCTTGACTCCTACCGCGGTCCCGGCCTGGAAGCAGGCCTGCGAATCCTGGAGCGGGTCAAGGCGGAATGCGGCGTGCCGGTGCTCTCGGACGTGCACCTGCCGCAGGATATGGCCCCGGCGGCCGAGGTGCTGGACTGCATCCAGATCCCCGCCTTCCTCAGCCGCCAGACCGATATGCTGCTCGCTGCCGGGAAGACCGGCAAGCCGGTTGCGGTCAAGAAGGGACAGTTCCTCGCCCCCTGGGATACCGCGCCTTTGCTCAGGAAGGTGGAGTCAACCGGTAACCAGCAGGTGATGATTACCGAGCGCGGCTTCTCCTTCGGTTACAATAATTTGGTCAGCGATATGCGCAGCCTCCCCACCCTGAGGGAATTGGGGGTGCCGGTAATCTTCGACGCCACCCACAGCGTGCAGCTTCCCGGCGGCCTGGGAACTTCAAGCGGAGGGGAGAGGAAATTCGTCTCCACCCTCGCCCGCGCCGCTACTGCCGCGGGCATCGACGGCCTCTTCCTGGAGGTGCATGACGCCCCCGGTAAGGCCTTGTGCGACGGCGCCAATATGTTGTCCCTCGCTGAATTGCCTGAACTTTTAGAATCGGTGCTCGCGATCGACTCGGTAGTGCGCCAATAGCATGCCTTCTTCATTAACATAAAAAAGCCGACGATTAATCAATCGCCGGCTCTTTTTATGGAGTTTCATTTCACCGTCTTATTTCTTGCGGTAGAGCCTGACCAGGTGAATCCGGTTAGCGCGCTGCACCACCATGTAGAGAATATCGGCATTATCCAGCGCAGCCATCGCCTTGCTGAATTCCATAGGATTGGTAACCATCATATTATTGATCCTCACAATCAGGTCACCAGGCTGGAAGTGGGCGTCCGCCGCCGAGGAACCGGGGAGGACCTCCTCGACCAGCACCCCCTGCGCACGCGCCAGGTAAGGATTCTTGCTGCGGGCGTCATTATCGAGCGGACCCACCCGGAGGCCGCTCCAGTTAGGCGCGTCAGAATAGTCTTCCAGTTCAGCAATCATATCCAGGGTCAACTCCTGGCCATCACGCATAATCACCAGTTGAAAACGCTCATCCGGATCGAGCGTGGCAAGGATTTGATTGAGATCATCCATGCTGTTGACCTTCGTCCCGGCACAGGTCTTGATAATATCCCCCGGCTGCAAGCCCGCGGCCTCGGCCTGTTTGCCATAGACCGTTTCCACCAGGAACCCCCCTTCCGGCGCCGTTGACTGCCCCACTACCCCCATGGCGACATAGCCAACCTGCCCGGTCTTGAGGAGGGAATTAATCCGTGGGATTGAAATTGGGATCGCCAGGCCGATACCTGCAAATGCCGCCGTGCCCTGGTTAGCGGTAGGATTAATCACTACTGCGTTAATCCCCACCACCTTGCCGTCCAGGGTAATCAGCGGCCCGCCGCTGTTGCCATGGTTGATGGCGGCGCTGGTCTGGATATAGCCGTGGTACTGGCTCTCTACCGGCAGTACCCGGTCAATCGCGCTGACAATCCCCTGCGTCACCGTATTGGACAGGCCAAAGGGGTTGCCAATTGCCAGCACCCACTGCCCGACCTGGAGTTCATTCGGATCGCCTACCTCAGCCACCGTAACCTCATCCTCTCCGACGGTAATCGCCAAGACCGCCAGGTCGGCCTCTGCATCGCTACGGATCAAGGTGGCAGGGTAGTCCTTTTGTAAAGCGGGGATGCGAACGTGGATTTCATTTGCGCTGTTGATCACATGGTAGTTGGTCAGGATAAGGGCCCAGTCATCTTCCCGCTGGACAATCACGCCGGTGCCGGAGCTGGTAACCTCCCGGGTTTGGGGTGTCAGGCCGTAAAACTCCCGGAAGAGGCTGCGCCGAATTACCGGAACATTCACTTTCTGATGTTGGATTGCAGTGATATTGACCACTGCCGGGGTAACCTTTTGCGCGGCCTGAACCATCTCTTTCTGGATATCGATGGGCTCCAGGATGGCGGCAACCCTGAATCCGGCGACAACAAAAAAGAGAATTAAAACCAGCATGTATAGCCATTGCCTGCCATTCATGGGGAATCTCCTCTGGGAATGCTTTGATCTTATCGTCTGACTCTAGCGGCAAAAACTGCCTGGGGTTCATTTTAAGCGTAAAGCCTTCCTGGTCAAGGGCATCTCCAGGGTTTTGAGAAAGTGGATAAAATCAATTTTTACCGGATTAGTTTGTGTTTTTATATTTTTCAAGGTAAACTCTTGCCGGGAAAAATCAGTTTTGCCTTTGGCTGAGGAAGGGATAAATCCATCATGGACTGGGAACGCGCGGCCGGACTGCTCCTGCATCCTTCTTCCCTGCCCGGACCTTACGGGACGGGGGAACTGGGCCCGCAGGCGCATACCTTTATTAATATCCTGGCGGAGTGTGGCTGCCGCCTCTGGCAGATCCTCCCGCTGGGGCCGGGTGGCTATACCAATTCGCCTTACGCCGGTTACAGCGCCTTCGCCGGAAATCCCATGCTGATCAGCCTCGAAGCCCTGCGCGAAGAAGGCTGGCTTTCCGAGGAAGAGTTGTTTGAGGTGCCGGAGTTTGATGTAACCTGCATCGACTTTGAAACCTTGCGCGCCTGGAAGTTCCCGGTTCTGTACAAGTGTTACACCCGGTTCTTCTGGGAAGCGGAGGAAAAAGAGCAAGGCTGGTTTGAAAGCTTCCGCTCGGCGCACGCCCCCTGGCTTGATGACTACGCCCTCTACATGGCGATCAAGGACTCCTCTGGCGGCAGCTCGTGGATGGAGTGGCCGGATTCCCTGCGCCGCCGCCATGCCAAGGCACTGGCCAAAGCCCGCCAGGAGCTTGCGGACAGTATCCGCTTCCACCAGTTCCTGCAGTTCCTCTTCAACCGCCAGTGGGAAGCCATCCGCAATCATTGCAAGGAGCTGGGAATCCGGATCATCGGGGATGTCCCGATCTTCGTGGCGCAGGACTCCGCTGATGTCTGGGTCAACCAGGAGCTCTTTTTTCTTGAAAAGAACGGCAACCCGAAGGTCGTCGCGGGCGTCCCGCCGGATTACTTCAGCAGCACCGGGCAACTCTGGGGCAACCCGCTCTACAACTGGAAGAAGCATAAAAAC
The DNA here is from genome assembly GCA_016927125.1 of Planctomycetota bacterium. Lineage (GTDB taxonomy): Bacteria > Planctomycetota > SZUA-567 > SZUA-567 > JAFGNG01 > JAFGNG01. The sequence continues at coordinate 3,627 of JAFGNG010000235.1, forward strand.
CGGCAGTACGCCTGGTGGCTGGCACGCTTGCAACTGATCTTCCAGCAGGTTGATATTGTCCGCATTGACCACTTCCGCGGCCTGG
>JAFGNG010000236.1 GCA_016927125.1 Planctomycetota bacterium
CCCCGGAGTATCTTGCCCAGAATGCGGTCCGCCTGGCCAAGCTCGGGGTCCGGCTCCTGGGGGGGTGTTGCGGCACGCGCCCTGAAACCATTCGCGCCATCAGCATGGCATTGACCACCATCCGCAAGCAGGGGGTTTACAAGCCCACCACCAGGAGGGTTACCAGCCAGTATAAGAAACCCGCAACCTTCAAAAACGGCGCTTTTCTGGACGGGATCAAGCGCGATAAGCCTATAATAGCCGAGATTGACCCGCCTTCCCACCTCCAGATCAAAGAAGTAATGGAGAATATCCGGCTGGTTGCCGAAGCGGGCGCGGATGCTGTCAGCCTGGCAGAAAACCCCCTGGCAATGCTGAAAATGGGTAATATCGCCCTTGCCAGCAAGGTCAAGCAGGAGCTGGAGATACCAACTATCTGCCATCTGACCTGCCGGGACCGTAATCTCCTGGGTTTGCAATCGGCCTTGATGGGCGCGCATATCCTTAATATCGACGCAATCCTGGCGATCACCGGCGATCCCGTGCAGAGCCACGGCTCCGGCAGCACTGGCAGGAGTGTTTATGATGTCAATTCCGTCGGCCTGGTGCGCCTGCTTGCCGGGCTCAACCGGGGAGTGACCTCTACCGGGGTGGATCTCAAGGGGGAGACAAATTTCTCCATCGGCGTAGCCTTCAACTCCTGTGCGCGAAACCTTGAGAGCGAGGTAAACCATTTAAAGAAGAAGGTGGACGAAGGCGCGCGTTTCATTATGACGCAACCGGTCTTTGATGTTGATCACGGCAAGCGGGTTTTGAAATTAACCCGGGCCACCGGCCTGCGGGTCTTTCTGGGGTTCTTTCCCCTGGTGTCTGCACGTTCTGCGCTTTACTTGCATAACGAAGTGCCTGGGATCTCCATTCCTGAAGAAGTGTTGAAGAGTATTACCAGCCGCGAAAAAGTGGAGGATCAGGAAAAAGCCGGCATTGAAATTTGCAGAAATTTACTGGAGGAATTATTGCCTGAGCTTGACGGTGTTTATCTGATCAGTCCTTTCAATCGGGCAGGAGTATTGGCGCCATTGATCCGCATGGTATGTGCAGCAAGACAATAAGTCAATGTTTTGTAAGGCGTTACAGCTAACCCAAGACAGGCTGCTCAATACTGGGTTGCTTGATTTTGAAATCAAAAAACTCTAAGCAACCTCTAATATTGCGTCTCCACGCCAGATCAAAAAGTTGCAAAAAATCCTATTTTTCAGGCAGATTTCTTTTTTTCAGCATTGCACTGCATCTCTACTTTCCGTAGACTAACTTCACGTGGGAGCTATTTTTCAAGGGTAAATGTTAATTTTTGATAATGAAAGGAAGAGTGATTATGGCAAAGGCGAAGAAATCTCTGACCAAGTCAGAGCTGATGGCGAACATTGCTCAGGATTGCGGCATTACCAAGAAGCAAGTGGCGGCGGTTTTTGAATCGCTTACCACCAATGTCAAGAAAGGTCTTTCCGCCAGCGGCCCGGGCAGCTTTGTAATTCCCGGCCTCTTGAAGATTGAGAAGAAGAAAGTGCCAGCCCGTCCGGCAAAGAAAGGTGTTCCGAATCCGTTTAAACCGGGTGAACTTATGGATATCAAGGCCAAGCCCGCCAGCACCAAGGTTAAAGTGCGCGCGCTCAAGGGTCTCAAAGACATGGTTTAAATACCTGTATTTTTTTGCTATGAACCGGGCCGGGGATTTCTTCCGGCCCTTTTTTTATGGGATTTTATTCAATCGAACCCCAAATTCAACCTTACTCAGTTCTCCTCAAATCGGTTTAATCCCCATAACTCCCGGTTTATTCAGGGATAAGTGAAATTTAAATAAAGATTGCATTATCTGGTTTTCCCTGTATATTGGCGCAAGTTCTGCCATTTTTTACAGTTTTGAAAACTAAATTCAGGTATTCAGCGGAGGAAGTAGCAGTGACAAGCAAGCACTCAGTAGGACAGGGATCATGCGCCGGAAATACTGAAAACACCTTCAGCATACTGGATATTCCAGATGAAAAATTAAATGAAATTCTTGAGAAAACCCTACTTTGCGAGACCATCACGCTTTACAAGGTTTATAACCCTGTAATTGCGGCAAAATGCGAAGCCGGGCAGTTTGTGGTCGTTCGCGGTGACGAGCAGGGTGAGCGCGTGCCCCTCACGATTGCCGATTTTGACCGCCAGGCAGGCACCATTACCATGGTGGTGCAGGCAGTCGGCGTTGCTTCCAGCAAGTTTGAAAAATTCGACCAGGGCGACCGCCTCCTTGATATTGTCGGCCCCCTCGGGCATAAATCCGAGATCAAGAACTTCGGCACCGTGGTCTGTGTCGGCGGTGGACTGGGCGTGGCCCCGGTTTATCCCATCCAGCGTGCTTTGAAAGAGGCCGGTAACAATGTCATCAGCATTATGGGCGCGCGCTCGAAGGACCTCCTCTTCTGGGAAGAAAGAATGCGCTCCTGTGCGGATGATCTCTTTATCACCACCGATGACGGCACCTATGGCGAGAAAGGCTTTGTCACTACCGTCCTGCAGCGTCTGATTGACGCGGGGCAGCAGATCGATCGCGTGCTTGCCATTGGTCCGCCGGTTATGATGCGCGCAGTGGCGGAAGTCACCCGCAAGCCTGAAATTAAGACCATTGTCAGCCTGAATTCCATCATGGTTGACGGCACCGGCATGTGCGGCGGCTGCCGGGTAGAGGTCGGCGATGAAGTCAAATTCACCTGCGTCGACGGCCCGGAATTTGACGGCCACCTGGTGAACTTCGATCTCATGCTCTCACGCCTGCAAACCTACCGGAGCGAAGAGGAAAAAGCGCTGGAAATCCGCGCCAAGGTCCTCAAGAAAAGCTCGACCAAGGCTCCCCACCGGATGCCGATGCCGGCGCAGGACCCCATCTCCAGGCGGCAGAATTTTGATGAAGTCGCGCTCGGTTATACCGCCGAGATGGCCATGGCCGAGGCGAAGCGTTGCCTGCAGTGCAAGAAAGCGCCCTGCATCAAGGGCTGCCCCGTAGAGATCGATATACCCGCGTTTATTAAGGATATCGCGGAAGGGAAATTCCTCAAGGCAGCACATAAACTTAAAGAAGCCAACCAGCTCCCCGCCATCTGCGGTCGGGTCTGCCCGCAGGAAACCCAGTGCGAAGAAACCTGCGTGCTGGCCAAGAAGGGCGAACCCATCGCCATCGGCAGGCTGGAGCGTTTCGCCGCTGATATGGAAGCCTCCCTCGGCAAGGTTCGCATTCCCCCCGTACCGGAGTGGAATGGCAAGCGGGTCGCAATCGTCGGCGCTGGCCCGGCCGGGCTGACCGCTGCTGGCGATCTTGCCCTGCGCGGTTACAAGATTACCATTTTCGAAGCCCTGCATGCCCCTGGTGGCGTGCTGGTCTACGGGATCCCGGAATTCCGCCTGCCCAAGGCGATTGTCCAGCGCGAGAGCGACTTCCTCGCCGAACTGGGTGTGGATTTCCGCATGAATATGCCGATAGGTCCCTCCATCACCGTGCCGGAACTGCTGGAGCAGGGCTTTGACGCAGTCTTTATCGGCACCGGCGCGGGCCTACCGTGGTTCATGGAGATGCCGGGCGAAAACCTGAAGGGCGTCTACTCCTCCAATGAATTCCTCACCCGCGTCAACCTGATGAAGGCGTACAAGTTCCCGGAATACGACACCCCCGTGCTCTGCGGCAAGAATGTCGCGGTCATTGGCGGCGGCAATGTCGCGATGGACTCGGCGCGTAGCGCGCTCCGCCTCGGCGCGGACAATGTCTATATTGTCTACCGCCGCACCCGCAAGGAGATGCCCGCCAGGGATGAAGAGATTGAACACGCCCTCGAAGAGGGGATTATCTTCAAGGAGCTTACCAACCCCGTGCGGGTTCTCGGCAATGAGGAGGGCTGGGTAATCGGCATGGAGTGCATTGTCATGGAACTGGGCGAGCCGGATGACTCCGGCCGCCGCCGTCCCGTCCCGGTGGAAGGCAGCAACCACGTGATCGAAATCGATCAGTTGATTGTTGCGATCGGCAACGGCCCCAACCCGATGCTTACCAAGAACTGGCCCGACCTGGAACTGGATAAGCGCGGGAATATCAAGGCGGATGAGAACGGCGCAACCAATATCCCCGGCGTCTTTGCCGGCGGTGATATTGTAACCGGCGCCGCCACCGTCATCGAGGCCATGGGCGCGGGCAAGATCGCCTCCGAAGCTATTGATAAGTATATCAAGGGCAAGAAGTAAGCAGTTTTCGCCAATAGCATTAACTTCAACCATCCGGGAGGGTTATGCCCTTCCGGGTGGCATATCTCTCCAGCCACAAAGAGCTAATAATCACTAACGGAATCGCAATCACCAAACGAATCAGGGTAAACTTTAATCCTAGGAATGAAGCCTCGAAGATGCCCATCGGCACCCGGCAGATGGCCGAGGCGCTGACCAGGGTGAAGACCACTGCCAGCCTCGTGCCTTTTTGATGGAGCGCGTGCGCCAGCGGCAGGGAGACGTAAAAGCCCCCGACCGAGGTGCTGGCCAAGACGAGCGCCCAGAGCAATCCCTTCAGCCCGGACTTACCACCCAGGTGCTTCTCCACCGTTTCGGTCTTGACCCAAGCCTCAAACAACCCAATTAAAATAAAGGCGCAGGGCAGGATCCTGACCATCTGCCAGCCGAAACTGCTGAAGGCGGCGGCAATCTCCTTGCCCGGCTGGAAATCAACCAACCATGAAATCACAATAACGCTGGCATAAACTACCAGGAAACCAGGCAATAAAAATCTCTTCGGCATTATCCGCTTCCCAGCCATTAGAAAATCTCCCCGAAGGCCAGGCCGGTAGCGAGCGCGATGAGAATGGCGATGATGAGGCCGAGGAGATTCCGCAGCACGGTGAGCCTGGTCCCAAGATAGGCTTTTTCAAAGGGATAGGTCAGGATTCCGACCATCATGAGAGCGGTGGAAAAGGCGGAGAGGAACATGTATTTCACCCCCTGGTGCAGGAGTATCCCGCAGAGGGGAAAGGCCACAAACCCCGGCATCAGGGTAATCGAGCCGAGCACTACCCCTAAAAAAGGTTAAAAGGAAAAAAAGATCTCACCTCGGGAATTTCAGCGTACATATCATTATAAAAGGGAGTAGAATTACCCAACACGGTAGAGAAGGGGAGCTTGATGGACGACCAGCAACTGCTGCAAGATTATGCCAAAAACCATTCGGAAGCCGCCTTTGCCAAGCTGGTGGAGCGGCATATCGACCTGGTGCACACTGCTGCCTTGCGCCAGGTTCATGATCATGATCTGGCAGAGGATGTGACGCAGGCTGTCTTCCTGCTGCTCGCCCAACGGGCGAAGAACCTCAACCGGAGCAACTCTCTGAAGGGCACCTCCCTGCCTGGCTGGCTATTCATTACCACCCGCTATACCGCGGCCAACGCGCTTAAGCAAAGGAGGAGGCGGATGCAGTATGAAAAGGAAGCGGCGCTTGCCTCTACGGAAATAACAGAGGGCGAGAGCCTGTGGGAGAGAATCACTCCCCATCTTGATATTGCGATAACCAGCCTCAGCACCAAGGAACGCGATGCTGTGCTCTTACATTACTTTGAAGATAAGCCAGTGCGCGAGGTCGCGGCCTCTCTATCCGTCTCGGAGGACGCGGTGAAGAAGCGGCTCTCCGTAGCGATGCAGAAGTTGCGTAACGTTTTGCGGCGCAAAGGGGTTGTGATTCCAGTTGCCATGCTGGCGACTCTGCTGCCATCAAAAGCAGTACTGGCCGCGCCCCTGAGTCTGGCCGCCTTGGCGACTACGACAGCATTAACCACCTCTGGCTTGGCAATAGCGACTGCTGCCAGCGCAGCTGGCGTAACAAGCGCAACTGGCGCAATCTCTACTCCCAGTATTTTAGCCAAAGGAGCAGCCAGGATGATGATGCTGGCAAAACTGAAGACCGCGGCAATTGTCACGGTCGCAGCCGTCGCCGTCGGCGCCGCCGCCGCGCCGGTGGTGGTGGAGGCCATGGCAGATGGGCGAGAGGTAATAACAGAAGTTAATATGCAAAAGGTTAACTCTTCTGATAATCTAACCGAAGTGGAAGACTCTCCACCCGCGCGGATTTATATCGGCATGAGCAGTGATCAATTTGGCGATATAGTCAATGTTTCGCCGGGTGATATCCAAATGATTGGCGCTGGGTTCTGGTGGGACTTCAATATTCGCTTAGTTGATGGTGAGGATCTTTATTTCCATCGTCAAGATGCACTAATCTATGTCGCAAGAGATAATAGTGAACCCAAGTTGATTGGCGTGGTGTTAAGCAAAGCGGAAGACCTGGAGGTATTGCGCAAGGTACTTCAGGAAGAGCAGGGGCCGCTGGCCCTTTGGTGTAATTGCCCAGTTTTAAAGGGAGTTCTGAAAATTCCTCAGATCAATAAGGTTAATATGCTTCAAATAGGGTTTGATTCAAAAATTTGGGATCTCACCCCGCTTGCAAAAATGCCAAATCTGACTTCAGTGGTGCTTTCTCATGTCAGCGAACTCCAAAAGATATCTCCATTGACGAAATTGAAAAATTTGCGATCTTTGCGGATTAATTTTTGTGAGTCTATTGATGACTTCGCTCCTCTTGCTGATTTAACCAACCTGCGGTTTCTAGACCTTTCTTATACAAACATAACAGACCTTTCTCCCCTGAAAAGCTTAAAGCATTTGCAGAAACTCGGGCTTTATCTCGGTAATCCAATCAACATCGAACCACTCATAGCTTTACCTCAGCTTGAGTATTTCAAAAGCAATGCAGCCTATATAAATGACTTGCCGCTGCTGAAAGAAATGCCTGCCTTGCAGAAGCTTGAATTAAGAAAATTAAAAGAGGGGCAAATCCCGTTACTCAGAGAATTAACAAATTTACAGGAGTTGCACCTGGATAACATTGATTTTGACGATCTTTCTTTGCTGTCCGGAGTGACAAACCTGCAATCTCTTTCCAAATATCATGCAAAGGTAATTACTAATGTAGCTTCATTGGAGGAATTTACCGGGCTAAAAAGCCTCCGTCTGATTTTCCCGCCCATGACTGAAATTACCCCACAGGAGAATATCACCCCAGCAGAGGAATTTATTGCATTAAAAAGACTTACCAAGTTGGATAGTTTGCAGCTTAATGATGCGTCTCTTACTGATTTCACGGTGTTAAGAGATTTAACTAACTTGAAGTGGCTCGATCTCTGCAGTGGTCGGAATGTCTCCAGTCTAAACGGCCTGGAAAATCTGACTGAAATGCGTTATTTCAGGATCAGTGATGCCAAAATACCGGATCTTACTCCTTTACAAAAAATGACAAAACTATGGTTTCTCGCTATCTTTGCTTCAGAAGTAGATGATCTCAGTCCGCTTGGAGAATTGACCAATCTGAGATATTTATCTTTTCATAATGACTTTTTAGATGAAATTGAGGCTTTGCAAAACCTTGTCAACCTTGAAACTATCAAGCTTGATATTTCAGGGATAGAGGATTTATCGCCATTGTATAACTTAAAAAAATTACAGACTGCTGAATTCAAGTGCACGAGAACAGTTGATCTCAGTCCCTTAAATAACTTAAGCAGGATTAAAAATATCACCTTGCATTTAACCGGCAATGAAATAAGCAATCTGGAATGTCTCAAAGATGTACAAGAACTCGATAATATCAAAAGCCTTCAAATACGTTACAGCAAGGTAAGGGACTTCACTCCACTGCAAGGATTCACCCAGGTACAATATCTCGACTTGGATGGGAATGAATTCATTCGGGATCTCTCTCCTTTGAGCACCATGACGGCTCTCCGCGGCCTTTACCTCAGTTGGTGCCCGCCGTATGGAAGAGGTAATCCTGAAATCTTGATTGAGGATCTGACAGTGCTCGCAAAGTTGCCCCATTTTTACTATCTTAGACTTTTTGACACAGAGGTGGATGAAAGGCAGGTTTGGGATTTGAAAGCAGCAATTCCTGAACTGATGGTATACCCTAAAAAACTTTTGGAAAACATGCCTGCGAATTATAAACCGAATCCAGCAGCGCAAGGCCACCCCATAGAAATATTTTAACCTCGTTCTTCCAAACGGGTTCCGTAGACTTCATTCTCCATATCTGGATTCTAGAGTTCGGAAAATTTTAATCAGGAAGTTTTTAACCGGAAACTTGCATCCTTGCCCCTTGGGCGTTATCATGCCCTGCCATGAAAGAGACCAATTACGACGTGATCGTGGTGGGGGCGGGGCACGCCGGCTGCGAGGCGGCATTGGCGGCCGCGCGCATGGGCTGTAAAACCGCGCTCATCACCATCCACCTCGACACCATTGCCCAGATGAGCTGCAATCCCGCGATCGGCGGCCTCGCCAAGGGCCAGCTCGTGCGGGAGATTGACGCCCTCGGCGGCGCCATGGGCAGGGCCATTGACGCGACCGGCATCCAGTTCCGCGTCCTCAATGCCCGCAAAGGCCCAGCGGTGCAGAGCCCGCGCGCGCAAGCGGATAAAAAGAAATACCAGGAGTGGATGAAGCTCACTGTAGAATCGGCGGACAACCTGCACCTTTTGATGGATGAGGTCACGGAATTACTGGTAGAAAACGCCCAACTCCGCGGCGTCCGTACCACCCTGGGGATTGCATACTACGCGCCGACCGTGGTGCTCACTACCGGTACCTTCCTTAAGGGCAAGATCCACATCGGCAAGAGCGTTACCGAGGGCGGGCGGCATAATGAAAAGTCTGCTAATTTTCTCTCAGTTAGTTTGTGCGCTCTCGGTTTCCCGGTAGCCCGGCTCAAGACTGGCACGCCGCCGCGCGTCAATGCCGATACGATTGACTTTTCCCGGCTTGAAATCCAGCCCGGCGATGAACCACCGTTGCCGTTTTCATACTCAACCGTTGATTTTAAGGTTGAACAGATCCCCTGTTACATGGTGCACACCAACGAGGAGACGCACCGGATTGTGACCGAGGCCTTGCCGGACGCGCCCTTGTTTTCCGGACAGATCCAGGGGGTGGGACCGCGCTACTGCCCGAGCTTCGAGCTCAAGGTGCATCGCTTTCCCGACCGGACCCGCCACCTGATTTATCTCGAGCCCGAAGGCCGCAACACCAAGGCGGTATACCTCAATGGCATGGCGACCAGCCTCTCCCACGAGGTGCAGGAGGAGATGGTGCATAGCGTGACCGGTCTGGAGAAAGCGGAAATCATGCGCTACGGCTACGCGGTCGAGTATGATTATGTCCCGCCGCGCTGTTTGCACGCGACGCTGGAAACCAAGACTGTCAAGGGGCTGTACCACGCCGGGCAGATCAACGGCACCTCCGGTTATGAAGAGGCCGCCGCGCAAGGCTTGATGGCGGGAGCGAACGCGGCGCTCGCAGTGCAGGGGCGCGAGTCCTTTACCCTGGACAGGTCGGACGCGTATATCGGCGTGCTCATCGATGACCTTGTCACCAAGGGCACGGATGAACCCTACCGCCTCTTTACCAGCCGGGCGGAGTATCGTCTTTTACTGCGCAGTGATAACGCGGATCTCCGTCTGACCTCGAGAGCAAAGGAACTTGGATTGGTGAATAGCGAAGCTGCCCAAAGGGTTAAGGCTATCCAAGCGGAAATCGACTCTGCAGAAGAATGCCTGCGCACCACCTACCATGATGGCCTGAGCCTGGAGAAGCGGCTGCGCCAGCCAGAGACTACCTTCAATGAAGTCGCGGCGCTGACCGATAAGAAAGCATTGCAGAACTTATCGGAGCGGGCCAGGGAGCAGCTCGAAATCAAGACAAAGTATTCCGGGTATATCACCCGGCAGTTGGCGGATATTGAAAAGTACAAGAAGATGAAGTCCCGACGCATTCCTGATGATTTTGACTATAACGCGATCAATGGTCTGCGCGTTGAAGCCAGGGAGAAGCTGTTGCAGTACCGCCCGGAAGACCTGGAGGACGCAGGGCGCATCAGCGGCGTTTCTCCCGCCGATACTGCTATCCTCGCGGTGCATCTGCATCGGCGGGGCGGCACAATGACGTAATAAGAATTGCAGGGTAGCGATGAATCCACCCCGGAAGAGTAAGTTTTTCTTGGATTGTCTCAACCGGGCCTGCAAGGCAACCGGGGGCGTCGACATTGCCTATAGCGCTGAAACCGCAGGTATTATCAGCAAGATTGTATCTGCCCTTCCCGGGGTAATACACGAGCTTGAGGCCTTTTATGCCTGCAAGGGTCCATCTCAAATCTCGATATTTGTCTATCCCGATATTACTGCAATGAGTCAAGCCTTTGGGCGAGAGCTACAGGGTGAGCAGTGGTGTTTCGTGCCGATCAAGGGGGAGCACTCACTCATTACCTTTACCGCCAAGCTTAAGCAAGATAGTATCCCGCGAGTTCTGATCCACGAATTTTCGCATATCTATTTTTCCCGCATCACCGGCAATCAAGATGTTGGTAACTACCGGCAAAGTATTCCGTTATGGCTGGATGAGGGGATTGCCCTCCACCTTGACAGCAAATTCCGGCATAACCTTGAGCAGGTACTCAGGAAGAGATGTAATGCCCTGAAATCCCCTCATGGTTATTTTCCAAAGCTGATGGATTTATATACCTACTTCAATAGGCTTGATGAAGATGAATTTGGCATCAAAGCGGAAATGGCTTATTCGTTTAGTTATTTTTGCGTGCAAGATCTTATAGAACAATTTGGCAGCGAGCATCTGATTGCTTTTATCAACAAACCCGATCTGGCTAATAATTTCACACATTTATTTAAAAGCCACTTCAACAGCTCCTTGCCCGAATTCAATTATGCGATGACCAAGAAATATGGTGGGGCAGCCAAAGATTCACCAGTTGATAGTTAGGGGCAGGTGACCCCGATAGCTATTTGCTATCGGGTTAGCTGTGCCACAAGCGGTAAAATTGCCGAGTATTATTATCCCCACAGTTTTAGATCGGCAGAAACTTCACGCCTCGCCGCTTGCGCTTTGCGCCACGATAGAAAATCTATCGTAGCCACCCAGTCGATAGCTTATTATAATCAGCTGTGCCCTCGAAGATCAATTGGCTTAATCCGGGCACAGCACGCTTTGCCCCTGTAGAGTCGGGCCTCATTTATGTAGCCCAGGTTCTTTAACCTGGGTAAGTGTGATTTGAGGGTTGAACCCAGACTGGAGAGTCTGGGCTACAAAAACCCCCGGCAAGTTGACCGGGGGTTTTTGATATGGGTTTGGTGGCGTTTAAATAGAGTGATAAAAAGCTTAGACCAGGCCCTGATCGAGCATGGCGTCGGCCACCTTCACGAAGCCCGCGATATTGGCGCCGAGAACGAGGTCGCCGGGCACGCCGTATTCTTCCGCAGTCTCGAAGCACTGCTTGTGGATATTGATCATGATGTTCTGCAGGCGGGTGTCCACCTCCTCACGGGTCCAGGAGAGGCGCAGCGAGTTCTGCGACATTTCCAAACCTGAGACCGATACGCCGCCGGCGTTGGCAGCTTTGCCGGGGCCGTAGAGGATCTTCGCTTCGAGGTACTGGTCAATCGCTTCCGGAGTGCTGGGCATGTTCGCGCCTTCGGAGATGACATAGCAGCCGTTCTTCAAGAGGGCGGCCGCGTCCGAGCCGTCAATCTCGTTCTGGGTGGCGCTGGGGAAGGCGCAGTCGCACTTGACGCCCCACGGGCGCTTGCCTTCGGAGTATTCCGCGCCGTACTTGTCCGCGTATTCCTTGATCCGGCCGCGGCGGACATTCTTCAGTTCCATGACATAAGCGAGCTTCTCTTTGTCAATGCCCTTCTTGTCATAGATCATGCCACTGGAGTCGGAGAGGGTCACCGGTTTCGCGCCGAGGTGGAGGAGCTTCTCAACGGTGTACTGCGAAACATTGCCGGAGCCGGAGACGGTGCAGACTTTGCCCTTGAGGGATTCCCCGCGCGTCTTCAGCATTTCCTCGGCAAAATAAACCGCGCCGTAGCCGGTGGCTTCCGGCCGGATGAGAGAGCCGCCCCAGTTGAGGCCCTTGCCGGTAAGCACGCCGGTGAATTCGTTGCGGATGCGCTTGTACTGCCCGAAGAGGAAGCCGATTTCCCGGCCGCCCACGCCGATATCGCCGGCGGGGACATCGCTGTCGGCGCCGATATGCCGGCAGAGTTCGGTCATGAAGGATTGGCAGAAGCGCATGACTTCATTGTCGCTCTTGCCCTTGGGATCGAAGTCACTGCCGCCTTTGCCGCCGCCCATGGGGAGGCCGGTAAGGGAGTTCTTAAAGACCTGCTCGAAGCCGAGGAACTTCAGGATGCCAAGATTAACCGAGGGATGGAAGCGCAAGCCGCCCTTGTAAGGGCCGAGCGCGCTGTTAAACTCAACCCGGAAGCCGCGGTTGACCTGGATCTCGCCGTTATCATCCTGCCAGGGCACTCGGAAGATAAGCTGCCTTTCCGGTTCCACAATCCGCTCAAGGATCTTGGCGTCGGCATACTTCTGGTTCCGCTCCATGACCGGCTCGAGGGAAGCTAAAACCTCACGGACTGCCTGGAGGAATTCCTTTTCACCGCTGCTTCTCTGTTCCACTTTCTTATAAATAATCTGTGTTACTGACATCCTGATTCTCCATTCCCATAGCCAAAATTAACCAAGAAAACCCAGATTTAGTTAACCATTATTTGCGCAATTTTACCCTCGGATTATCACCATAAGTAATGTCAGCAAAGTCGCCATTATTAAGAATCGAGAGGCGGGCGGCTTCCTGCACCAGCTCATTGATGCTGGAATTGGCGGGGGTGGCAATCAACCCCTTGGCGTCGATTTCAGAAAGGATCTCGCGGCGGCGGTCCAGCCCGGCATCGCCGGAAAGCTCCGCGGTTTCATTTTCCAGGCGGCGGATGGAATCGATATTCGCCTCCACCGAATCATAGCCATACCCCACCGGCTTATAGCCTTCGCCCACCCAGGGGATCAGCTTGAAGTAATCCGGATTGACATAGTTGTACGCGGTCCCGCCGGGGCCGGTTGCTTCCAGGGTGCCGTGGATGACACCGCGGAACTGGTCGTCATGCTCCAGCATCCCGGTCTTGCCTTCGCCTTCGAAGTAGAGGGTAATGCCCTGATCATTACTGCCGCCGCCCTGGTCGGGGTAACCGAGGCCGTTGGTGACCGAAAGGATAGCGCCATTCTCGAAGATTACGCGCCCGTTCGCCCACAGGTAGCCTTCCTTGCCGTTGGGGAAGGGGAGTTTGACCCCGCTCACCGAGATCGACGCGGGCTTTAGGCCCGTAATAAAATAAACCTGGTCAACATAGTGGCAGCCGATATAGACAAAGGAATCAGTCTGGTCGCAGGTGAACCAGTTCTGGAAATTACTGTGGCGGTAGAGGTAAGGCTCGAGCAGGCGCGCCTCGCCCATGATGAATTCACCAAAGGCGCCATTCTCATATTCTTTTTTAGCCAGCAAAGCGCGGCGATCAAAGCGTTTATGATACTCAACCCCGACAAAAAGACCTTTCTCGCGGGCGATCCCCTCGATTTCAACCGCCTGTTTGTATTTTAAAACCAACGGTTTGACGCACAGGATATGCTGGTTGCACGCGAGCGCCTCTTTGACAAAGGGGTAGTGAAACTGGTCTGGAACCGCAACCACTACTATCTGCCGGGGGGGAAGCTTGGAGATGACTTCCTTGAAGAGCTCAGGGCACATTTTGTCTGCCGGTTCATCAAAAGAGGGGTACGGGGTAAAGCTTTGTCCCGGAAAAGCTTGCTTGAAGGCCTGGCTCTCGGCGAGGACGTGTAAGGGGGCATTATTCAGGGCGCAGACGCTGATCTTGCCAACCGCTCCGATCCGCTGGAGGTGATAAATTGAAGGCAGGATCTGGTCGTGGGTTATCATCCCGCCGCCCACAATAACGACCTCGGGTGCGTTGCTGTTAATCTTCGGCATGTTCTTATCTCCTTGTGGTTGCAAAGATCAGGTTTCAGCCTGTTTGAGGGGAGTAAAGTTTAAAACTTGGCCAGAAAGAGGGGATTATAGCGGGGGGATATGCTTTTAACAACCATTTTTAAGTATTTTAGCTTGAACTTCCAGCCTTGCAGGTGAAAACTCATAAGAGACAATGATAAGCTCTAACAGCTTGCAGGATAATATAATAAGCGGGTTTTTGCAACTAGCGGTAGAAAACTTATTTGCCGTTCTTCTCCACCACCAGGAGAACCTCCTCCGCGTAAAGATTGTCACCGGGTTGGAGCTTCCGGACTTCGCCTTCGGTCAAAACATGCCCGGAGTTAATGGTGATGGCGTTGCTCTTCGCCCAGTCGTCAAAGTCCTGGATGGTGAAAAGGTGGATGTTCGGGGTGTCATACCATTGGTATGGCAGCCATTCGGTGCAGGGCATATATCCTTCCAGGGCAAGCTCCAGGCGCACGCGCCAGTAGCCGAAGTTGGGGAAAGAGACAATACCCTGCCTGCCGATCCGCAGCATCTCCTCCAGTACTTGGATGGGGCGGTGCAGCGTCTGCAAAGTTTCCTCCAGGACAACATAATCGAAGCTCTGGTCGGGAAAGCCAAGCAGTCCCCGGTCGAGGTCGGTCTGGAATACCGGCACCCCGCGGTCGACGCATTGCAGGACTGCCTCCGGGTCGAGCTCCACACCCTGGCCATGAACCTGCTTAATCTCAATCAGGCGCGCCAGCAGTTCGCCATTGCCGCAGCCGAGGTCGAGCACCGACGCGGCGGGGGGGATGATTTCCTCAATAATCCTGTCCTGCCAACGCAGGAACTGCCCGTCCCTGGAGACCACGGCTTCCTGGGCGGCCTGGGTTTTCGCCAGCAGGCCTTGCAATGCCTGCGGATCGAGGGAGGGATCAATACCCTGCATTAAGAGCGAGGCCAGCTCCGCCTTCTTCATTGCCTGGGATTTATCTTCGCGCTTGCTCATCAGGCCTTCCTTTAGGTGCTCTTCAAAAAACTCTGCATCAACCTGCCCACGGCTTCCGTTTCCACCAAAAAGGCGTCGTGCCCGTAGTGGCTGGGGACATTGATATAATTGACCGGCTTGCTGTTACGGGAGATCGCCAGCGCCAGTTCCATGCACTCCTGCGGGGGATACAGCCAGTCCGAGGAAAAGGAAACGACCATAACCTCCGACTGGATCCGGCTGCAGGCTGCCACCAGATCGCCGCCGCCCCATTTTTCCGCCGCATCGTAATAATCCATGGCGCGGGTGATGTAGAGGTAGCTGTTGGCGTCGAAGCGTTCCACGAAGGAGCGCCCCTGGTAGTCGAGATAACTCTCCACTTCGAATTCAATATCAAAGCCGAAATCCGGCTTCACCTTGTTGCGGAGCCGCCGGCCGAATTTTTCATGCATGGCCTCGTCGGAGAGGTAGGTGATGTGCGCCAGCATCCGCGCCGCAGCCAAACCGTCACGCGGGGGGGTGGTGTGGTAATAATCACCGTTATTGAAATTCGGGTCATTCATGATCGCGGTGCGCCCGACCGCGTTGAAGGCCAGGCCCTGCGCGGAGAGGCGCGACGACGCGGCCAGGACAATGGATTTGCGCACGCATTGCGGGCAGCAGAGCGCCCACTCGAGGGCCTGCTGGCCGCCGAGGCTGCCGCCAATGACCGCGTGCAGACAGTCAATCCCGAGATGCCGCAGAAGGCGCGACTGCATCACCACCCAGTCATGGATAGTAACTGCGGGAAACGCCAGGCCATACTCCTTACCGGTTGCCGGGTTGAGCGAGGATGGGCTGGTAGTGCCGTAGCAACTCCCGAGGTTATTGGCGCAGATGACAAAATATTTATCCGTGTCGATGGCCTTTCCGGGACCAATGACCGGGTCCCACCAGCCGGGCTTGCGCTTGCGCCAAAGCCTGCCGGTTGTCTCCGGGTCCTTCTCCCAGCCAGCGACGTGGGCGTCACCGGAGAGGGCGTGGCAGATCAGAACCGCGTTATCCTTATTAGGAGAAAGCTTCCCGTAGGTTTCATACTCCACGTCCACCGGTCCAAGCTTGCCGCCGGAATCCAGGACCAGGGGATCCTCCGCGGTGGCAATGCGCAGGTTCTCGGCTACGGTATAGCCGACCGAGTTCGCGCTTTCAGGTGGGTCATAGGCTTTGCTATCCGCGGTCATGTCCGGCTCCATTATTATCCCGGTGCTTATTATAAATGAAAGTACCGGGATTTTGCAAACAAGGCTTTAAAATTAATTTTCCGAACTTTGCCTGGAGGAGAGATAGGAAAAGAGCAAAACCCCAAGTAAAACCACGGCGGAGAGGTTTGCCAGCCAAAGATTTCCCAGATGTTCCCCGTGGGCTGATTGGTAAAGCATGGGCAGATCCAGCGCAAAGGCCTGGTAGAGCCAGTCGAGCAGCAGCCCGCCGGCAAACGCGCTGATTGCCACGGTAAGGAGATAGAGAAGGGCGGTGCGGTGCCCCAGCGCCTTCCAGATAGTAGTAAAGGTGGCGGCATTGGTAGCGGGCCCGGCAATCAGAAAGGCAACCGCTGCCCCCGGGGAAGCGCCCATGTGCATGAGCCCCGCCGCGATCGGTACTGAGGCGGTGGCGCAGACATAGACCGGCACCCCGGCAGCCATCAGCAGCAGGATGGAGAGGGCGCCGCTGCCAAGATAAGCCGCCTGGCTCTTCTCCGGCACTAGGGCGGCAATCCCCCCGGCAATAATAATGCCGATGAGTAGCGCTGGTCCAATATCGCGCGGCAGCGCAATAAAGCCATGGCTAAAAATCCTGGCGAGGGCGTTTGCTTTCGGTTTTTCCTCCATGCAGCAGTGATCCTCGCAGCAAGGAGAGCTTTTGCCGCCAGGGATTTCAACAGGTTTTATTTCGTTGGGTTCGCCAAAGGCCTGCACCAGCGCGCCGCCGATAATACCGGTAATCAGCGCTACCAGCGGGCGGAAGATGGCAAAGACCGGCCCCAGCATGCTGTAGGTAACGGCGATACTGTCTACGCCAGTCTGCGGGGTGGAAATCAAAAAGGCAGTAGTGGCGGCGCGGCTGGCCCCGCTCTGGCGCAGCGACACCGAGACCGGGATTACGCCACAGGAACAGAGCGGCAGCGGTACCCCTAAAAGCGAAGCTTTGATTACCTGCCACAACCCGCGCTTGCCTAAATGTTTCTCAACCCACGGCGGGGAGACACAGACCGAGAGAATCCCGGCAATCAGGAAACCGAGCAGCAGGTACGGCGCCATCTGCCCCAGCACCAGCCAGCTTCCGTAGAGTAAGTCCAGCAAGGTATTGACAATATTATCAGGCATAGCAGTCTTCCCCCATTAATAGAACGGGTTAGCGGGATTTTACTTCAATTGTTTACCCCAAGGCGACGTCGAGCGTCATCATGATGGCAAAGCCGAACATGGCCCCGAGGGTAGCGAAGTCGGAATTGCCCTTCTGCTGTGATTCCGGGATTAATTCCTCCACCACTACGAAGATCATGGCGCCCGCGGCAAAGGCTAGCGCGTAGGGGAGGATCGGCGTCATCGACAGGACCGCCCACGCCCCCAGCACTCCCGCGATCGGCTCGACAATACCCGAAGCCTGCCCATACATGAAACATTTGAACCGGCTCATCCCTTCGCGCCGAAGCGGCATCGCTACCGCCAGCCCTTCGGGGAAGTTCTGCAGCCCGATCCCGAGGGCGAGCGCAATCGCCCCGCCGAGAAGTTTAATTGTCTCAGGATCATTAAAGTCAGCCATGGCGCCGAGCGCACCGAAGCCCACGCCTACCGCCAGACCTTCCGGGATGTTATGCAGGGTGATAGCGAGAACCAGCAGGACGCTGCGCTGCCAGGAGGTCTTAATCCCTTCGGCCTGCGACATATCCAGG
>JAFGNG010000237.1 GCA_016927125.1 Planctomycetota bacterium
AGGCAAGGCTGTGGGAACGGCAGGCGCGAGCAGTGCTATTTCCTCTGCTGCTCCTATTCTTGCTTCAATTAAGATGAAGGTTGCTGTGCTGATTGCGGTTGGAGCATTGACTGTCGGAGGAACTTTAGCATATAAAGCAAGCTCGCGACCAACATCTGGGATTGAGCAGCAAAAACTGCAAGCAGCATTGGCCAAAGTGGAGAATGTACTGCCGTCATCGGAGCAGGCTCGATTATTTTTTGAAGAGCGGTATGAACTCCCCCCGCTAGAAGCAAAGGAACGGGAAGAGTTAATGGCTGAGTTATTCAGAGTACTGAAAGAATTGGATGAAGAAGCAAATCCAGAAGCCTCACTGCAAATTATTGATAATCAAGTTGTAGCCTTGCAAAGTTTAGAAGCACATGAAATAATAGGTAAATACATATACACAAAATGGCCTCAAATTGGGATTATTATGGAGGTTTTTGAAGTCACAGACATGGCTGAAGTTCTTAAGCAACATGATATTCAAGCAACTCCTCAGGATGATAATAACGGGAGGTTTTCCCTTACCAAAGATGCAGCAAAAAAACTTTATAAAACTATGCGTTCTGAAGACAAGGTATTATTCGCTCCCCGGGTTATTCTCCATAATGGCCAAAAAAGTGAAATGAAAGTTTCCTCGAATGAAAATCCTGAGCTTGTATATTCTCAATTAGAAGTAACTTCAAAAACTGATCGCCACAATCAATATATCACCACGGATTTTGATTTGACCATAAGCAGATTAGATCATGTCACGGACGGGAAAGAAATTCCCAGCATTGACCAATTAAGCACGTCTCTGATCACTGAACCAGAACAGGTAATATTATTCCTCACAGATGCTGAGCGGAGCAATGCACCGCAGAAGTGGATTATGTTGAGAACAGTGATCCCAAGCCATGATGAAGGAAATGTTGACAATGGGGAAGGCGCAGATCCGCTCTTAGAGGATGCCCCTGAAATATTTTAAGCTATAATGTGAATTATATATCTTCTTCAGGATTGTCTGCATCTTCCCCCGGTTCTGATGACTCTTCCCCATTCTCGGAATGGCTGTGCTTCAGGTCGCTCGCGCGGGCCTCGCGAATCAGGCTCTCCATCTCGGCGCCGCGTGCAATCGACTGGTCGAGATAGAAGTTCAGCTTGGGCAGGATCCGCAGGCGCAGCGCCGGGGAGAGCTTTGCCCGCAGGAACCCTTCGGAATGCTGCAGCGCGGCGATGGATTTCTCCGGCTCTTCGTGCCCCCGGGTGGGGAGGAAGGACACATATACCTTCGCGATGCCGAGGTCGGGGCTGACCTCCACCTGGGTGATAGTAACAAACCCGATATCGGGGTTTTTCATAGTGGGAATCGCGCGGGAAAGTTCCTGCTGGATTCTCTTGGCAACCCGCTCCAGGCGCCGGCTCATGGCGAAATTCTCAAATCACTTCGCTCCTTAATCAACATCTTCAATCATATCTTCCGGCATCTGCCAGATCCCGGCAGCCTTGCTGAAATTACCGCCTACCCGCTCCTGCATTTTATGGAGTTGCAGCTCCGGGTCTTTCTCCAGGTAACGCTTGATCGCATCCATCTGCTCGTGCAGGTTTTTTTCATCCGGCGCGACCAGCGCTACTCCAATCACCACCCGCTGCTGCAGGTCCTGCGCGTCCACCTCCGCGACCGCGACCTTGAAGCGGCTGCGCAGGCGGTCCTTGAGGCTGCGCAAGGGCTTGCGCTTATCTTTGAGGCTGTGTGCTTCAGGGACCAGGAATTCAACCCGGAGGGCACCAACAAACATCTTGTTCTCCTTCTTCAGACTAAAGAAGCGGCTCTTGCGGCCGCCTCTTTAAAATCTTCAGATTATCAGGAGGCGGCTGGCGGGATTATGCCAGCGTCCTGGCCACTTCCTCGATGATATAAGCTTCAAAGGTATCGCCCACCTCCAGGGAATCGTACCCCTTCAGGCGGATTCCGCAGTCAAACCCTTCCCGGACCTCGCGCACCTGGTCCTTGAAGCGTTGCAAACTTTCAATGCGGCCGTCATGAATCATGATATTGTCCCGGAAAACACGCATCCGGCTGGTCCGGGTGACGATGCCGTCAGTAACCATGCACCCGGCGATATTACCCAGGCGCGAGACCTTGAAGAGCTGCCGGACTTCGACATGCCCCTGGATGATTTCGCGTTGTTCCGGGGGTAACAAGCCGGAGAGCGCGGCCTTCATATCCTCGATCAGGCGGTAAATGACGTGGTAGATTTTGACTTCAACCTTGCGCTTCTCCGCGTGGCTACGCGCCACCGGGTCGGCAATAACATGGAACCCCACCACCAACGCGTCCGAGGCGTCGGCCAGGATAATGTCGGCCTGGTTGATGCCGCCAACGCCCGAGTGAATAATGTGGATCGTTACTTCATCGGTGGAGAGTTCGTCCAGGGTCTTGCGCAGGACTTCAAGGGTCCCGGCAACATCGGCCTTAAGAACCACGCACAGCTCGGTGGTCTGGCTTTCCTTCAGGTATTCGCTGAGGTTGTCGAGCGAGACATGCCGGCGCATGGAGAGGCGTTCGGCTCGGGCCAAGGTGTCGCGCTTGCGCGCCACTTCGCGGGCCTTGTTGAGATCGCTGACCACGAAGAATTTATCGCCCGCTTCCGGGACAGTGGAAAGGCCGGTAATCGATACCGGGGTGGCCGGGCCGGCCTCGGTAATAGTCTGCCCATTTTCATTGAACATGAGCTTGATTTTTCCGTAACCCGCGCCCGCCAACCCCACCTGACCGCAGCGGAGGGTACCTTCCTGGATCAGGACATTCGCCACCACCCCGCGATCCTGGGTCAGCTTGGCTTCAAGTACATGCCCTTCCGCGGGATGGGTAGGTGTGGCCTTGAGTTCCAGCATCTCGGCTTCGAGTTCAATGCGCTCGAGCAACTCTTCAATGCCGTCGCCGGTTTCAGCGGAGCATTGGATCATCCCGGTCGTCCCGCCCCAAACCTCCGGCAGCAGCCCTTCATCCACGGAAGCAAGCTCCTGGAGGGCGCGCTGGGGATTGGCGTTGGGGAGGTCGCACTTGTTGATTGCCACCACCACCGGTACGCCGGCGGCCTTGGCATGGGCGTAGGCCTCGCGGGTCTGCGGCATCACCCCGTCATCGGCGGCAACCACCAGCACCACAATATCGGTAAGGTTGGCGCCTCTGGCGCGCATAGTACTGAAGGCCTGGTGGCCGGGGGTATCAAGGAAACAAAGCATGCCGCGCTTGGTCTGTACGCGGTACGCGCCGATATGCTGGGTAATCCCGCCGGATTCGGTATCAACCACCCGGGATTTGCGAATAAAATCAAGGAGGGAGGTCTTGCCGTGGTCAACATGGCCGAGGAAGGCGATCACCGGCGGGCGCTTGACCTGTTCGCTTTCGTCTTCCGCCATCTTCTTGAAGGAATCCTCAATCTCTTGTTCAAAATCCCGGGGGCGGAGAAACTTAACTTCTTTGCCCTGATCCAAGGCAATGATCTCGACGGTTTCCTCGAGCAGCGGGGCGTTGATGTTGACCATGATATTTTCATTCATGCAGAAGCGGATAATATCATTGAGCTTAACGCCGAGGGCGGCAGAGAGATCGCGCGGGGTTACCGGCGGCATCAATTCAACAACATTCTCCGGGGTCTGCTCCCGCTTGCGCAGGGAGGTTTTGCTCGGGCCGGTCGCTTGGGGACGGGCCTGAACCTGTTGCGCGGCCCGCGCCGCCAGCATGGCCGCGTTGGGCTTCTTGCGCCGGCTCCGCCGCCGCCGTGAAGGCGGACGGGTAGGATAAATCATGGATTCATAACGATTGGATATTTCCGGCTCTGCTGGCAGGGTAACGCTGGGGCTTTTACCCCGGAAGTTAGCCCGCTTATGCTTGTGCGCCCGGTGTTCCACATGGGGAAGCTCAACCGGGGTTTTATCCTTATGAGGGGATTTATCCGTCGGCAAAGGCACCGCTTTAGGGCGTGCCGGGGATTTCTTCTGCGGTTTGGGCGCGGCCGAAGGTTTTGGGGGCTTGGCTTTCTTCTCCCTGGTAGGAGTCGCGGTCTTCGCCTTGGTTTCCTTGGGCTTGGCAATGTCTTTTTTAGCCGGGGCGGCCTTGGGCTCGACTTCTATCTTCTTCGAGCGAGTCCCGCCAAAGACCTTGTTCATGGCGAAGATGATATCCGGAGTGGCTGCTCTGAAATGAGACTTGGCCTCGATCCCCTGCTTTTCACAGGCGGCCATAATTTCCTTGCTGGACACTCCGAGTTTCTTAGCTAATTCATGCAGTCTCATATTTACTTCGCCTGTTTATAAGCGGAGGCATTCCCGCCCCTGCAAAAAAATACCACTTCTAGGTTCAACAAGTTGCAATATACTGCTTAGCGCTCCCGGAGTCAACTGGGTGAGGATTAAGCTTCGGTTTTATCAGCTTCGGATTCTTATTCCTCTTCTTCTTCGGCTCCTTCATCCTCTGCTTCGTCTTCAGTTTCTTCCTCGGCTACTTCTTCGGTTTGATCCTTTTCGCTGCGCTCTACATCTGCGGCGGCGAAGCCGGCATCAAGTTGGTTGATTAGCTCCGCCTTGGAGGCGGCTTCTGCCTTTGCTTCGGCCTCGGCCTCGGCGGCGCGGACAGCATCCCTTTCCTTCCGTTTCTCGATACCTTTCTTGGCAAACGCGAGGATTTCTTCAGCTTTCTTTTCGCC
This sequence comes from Planctomycetota bacterium, assembly GCA_016927125.1. Classification (GTDB taxonomy): domain Bacteria; phylum Planctomycetota; class SZUA-567; order SZUA-567; family JAFGNG01; genus JAFGNG01. Next base: position 4,719 of record JAFGNG010000237.1, read on the forward strand.
AATCCCTTTGATCGCAATCAGCCCTTCAGCGCCCTTCTTCAGGATATCCTCAAAGCATTCGAAGCCGGACATCAAAAGGGTATTGACAATGGTATCCCCAATGCCAGGCAGACTTTCGATCTCCGCCCGACCGAGGGTGCGCCACTCGGAATGTTCTTCCACGGTGAGGACATCCAGCTCGATATTGGTCAACCGGCTGGAGAGGCGGATATTCTGCCCCCGGCGGCCAATCGCCAGGGATAGCTGATCGTCGGGGACAATCACCTTCGCCCGGGGGGCTTCCGGGTCAAAGATCACGGTATCGATCTGCGCGGGGGAAAGGGAGTTCTGGATATAGACTTCCAAAGAATCATTCCACCGGACAATATCGATCTTTTCGCCGTTGAGCTCGTCCACGATGTTGCGGATGCGACTGCCGCGCACCCCCACACAGGCGCCGACCGGATCAACCCGACTGTCGGAGCTGGCGACCGCTATTTTGGTGCGGTAGCCGGCTTCGCGGACCAAGCCCTTGATTTCCACAGTATGGTCGAAGATCTCCGGGACCTCCTGCTCAAAGAGTTCGCGGACCAGTTCCGGGCAGGTGCGGGAGAGAATAATCAGGACCTTCTGGCCTTTTTTCTTCACATCCAGGATATAGCAGCGAATGGTATCGCCAGGATGGTATTCCTCGTTGAAGATCTGCTCCTTGCGCGGCAGAATGCCTTCGGTCCGGCCGAGGTTCACGGTCACAGTGCCGTGCTCGACACGGGCGACTGTGCCATTAACCAACTCACCGATCCGGTGTTCGTATTCATCATAGACTACATCCCGCTCCGCTTCGCGGATGCGCTGGATCATGACCTGCTTGGCAGTCTGCGCGGCAAT
>JAFGNG010000238.1 GCA_016927125.1 Planctomycetota bacterium
CCTCTACCTGCAAGGCTTCGAGATTTACGGCAGGAGCCTTCTCCGCTGCGCCGGCAGCGGGATTGGCATCTGCCATGGCGGCAAAGAAGTCATCATCCTCTCCTTCCTCCGCCGGTTCTACTGCCGGTTGCACCTCTTCCCCCAGGGGAGATTCGACAATTGCCTGGCAGAGATCCCGGAGGCAGGTATCCTGCACCTTCTCGGAGGTTTCTTCCAGGTCAGGGCCTTCCGTGACTAACAGGCGGGAGAGATCAGTAACCGCCATCAAGGCAGTGATAAAATTCGCATTAATTGCCATCGTCTGGCCGCGAACCGGCTCGAGCGCGCTTTCAATACTATGGAAAAAATGGCTCAGCACCTTCATACCGAGAATGCCGGTTTCCCCCTTGAGGGTATGGAATTCCCGAAAAACATCCCCCATGGCCTTGGGAGCGGGTTTGCCGTCGGGAAGGTTGAGGAGGATTTGCTCAATGGAGTTGATGTGCTCCAGCATAATCCTCTGGAACTCGGCTTCTTCATGGTTGAGATCTGCCGGGGAGGAGGGCAAGCCGGTCTTTTCTACATCCAGCCCGGTATGCTTCAGATCATTGAGAAAGACCCGCACCGCGGCAAACTCCGCCTTGAAGCTGCGCGGTTGCGGGGAATTATTCTGGAGATCCTCGCTGACCGTGGTCAGGATGGAGATGAGCTTCTCCAGATGGCTGATCGCCTGCTGGGGGTGGGGAAAGTGCTTATTCGCCAAGCCGGTCAGCAGCTCCTGGGAGAGCAGGGCGGCATCCACCAAGACCTGCCAGCCATGTTCTTTGCCTTTGGCTTCGAGATCGGCGAAGGTGAGGGTAAAATCCCGCCAGGCTTTCGGGGAGGTATCCTCATCGAATTGCATCAAGGTGGCGGCCGCTCTGTTGATGGAATTGGCAATCTCGCCGATGGTCATGCCTGTCCCCTCCCTGGAGCCGAGCGCTTCATAGTTGCGGCATGAAGCAAGCATTGAGGCTGAAAGCCGTCAAAGTACGAATAAGAGTATATTTATTTGATCGGCCCAAACCAAACCTTTATCCGGATTCCCTGAGAAATTAACTCCCTGCCAGTAGTCAGGCAAAAGGCCGGGTAAAATAAAAAACGCCCGCGATCTTGGCAACCGGGGGCGTCTGAGGTCTCTATGGTTTTAAGCGGGTTTAGCTGGCCGGAGCCGGTTCCGGGGCCAGGATGGCATCAATCGCTTTTTGGATTTCACCGGCGAGATCCGGCCGGTTGACAAACTCGGCGATTTCGGCCTCATCGGCCGCGGCTTTCATATTTGCAAGCAACTCGGTCAACTCCGCGTCAGGAATGCTTTCCTTAAGCTTATAGTCCCGGTAGCTGGTCTCTTCCTGGCTGTCTTTTTCCTCTTTCGGAATCTCGAATAAGACCTGCTCGATCTCCTCGGACTTGGCGGGAGGAATGGCCTGGGTAATAATCCCTTGGGCAAAGCGGGAGAGGGTGACCACCCCGGCCGCTTTCACTTCCTCGGGGAGGGTAGAAGGCTTGAGGTACCTGGTTTCCACCATCCGCGCCATGATCATGGTCGGCAGGGGGCCTTCCGCAAGGTTCTGGCTGAGCTTTTCAATCTGGGTGCGATCCATCTCGCCGCTTTTGATCTTCTCCGCGAGGGTGTTGATCTTCTCCATCACGGCGTCCTTTTCCACCGGGGACATCTCGAGCTCATCCGCGAGGATCTCGGTGCTTTTCACCAGCATCATGGCGGTGCCAATCCTGGCCAGGTAGGGCAGGCCGATAACCCCGGCAATAATCACAACCACGAGCGCAATGATACAACCCACATGGATTTTGCCGCTGAGTGTTTTTCTCTTCCCAGCCATCACCATCTCCTTTTAAAAGTGGACGCCGCGGTGGTTAAGTTGCCCGCTCGCCCCTTGGATTAATCAGCCGTTCTGAGCCGCGAAATTATTCATGAAGCTGACCAGCGCGTCAATCGCGTCGATCCCGGTAGCGTTGTAAATACTAGCGCGGATGCCGCCGACGGAGCGGTGGCCCTTGAGGCCCTTGAGCCCGGCCGCACCGGCCTCGGCGACGAACTTCGCTTCCAGCTCTTCACTGGGCAGCCGGAAGACGACATTCATTTTCGAGCGGGAATCGATGGCGACGGGGCAGCGGTAGAACTCGCCCTTCCCGTCGATCGCGCCGTAGAGCTTGTCCGCCTTGGCGTTGTTGATTTTCTCCATTCCCGCAAGGCCGCCGTTCTTCTCCAGCCACTTGCAGACCAGGTCGACAAAGTAAATCGGCAGGGTCGGCGGGGTGTTGAAGCAGGAACCCTGGTCAATGTGGGTGTTGTAATTGAGCATGGTGGGCAGCTTCTCGCTCGCCCGGGCGGCAAGGTCCTTGCGGATAATCACCAGCGCCAGGCCGGAAGGCCCGATGTTCTTCTGCGCCCCGGCATAAATGAGGCCAAAGTCGTTGACATTGAGGGGGCGGCTCAGAATATCGCTGGACATATCCGCCACCAGCGGCGCCTGGGTCTTGGGGAAAGCGGCAAACTGCGTGCCGGCGATGGTGTTGTTGCTGGTCAGATGCACGTAAGCCGCTTCGCTGCCGCTCAGCTTCAGTTCATCCTGAGAAGGGATGCGCGTGTAATTTTCATTCTTCCCGGCATAAGCCACATTGACGGTACCGAAGTTCTTGGCCTCCTTGATGGCCTTGGCACTCCAGGAGCCGGTGTCGA
>JAFGNG010000239.1 GCA_016927125.1 Planctomycetota bacterium
GACCGGCTATGGCTATATTCAGCAGGGTGAAGCTTTTCCCAACAAAGGTGAGATCACTGCCCACCGGGTTACCCGGTTTACCGAGAAACCCGACCTGGAAACCGCGCAGGAATTCCTTGCCGATGGCGGTTATTCCTGGAACGCGGGGATCTTCTTCTTCCGCACCTCCACTGTCTTGGCCGAACTGGAACGCCAGCAACCGGAGATCTTTCAGCGCCTGGAAGCCTTCCGCCCCCATCTCGGGACGGCTAAGGAAATGGCGGCGCTGGCCGAAGCGTATGCCGAAATGCCCTCCATCAGCTTCGACTACGCGGTAATGGAAAACGCCGAGAGTGTTTATACTGTCAAGGCTACTTTTGACTGGGATGATCTTGGCAGTTGGGCTTCGGTTGCGCGCCACCTGCCGCCGGATGCGGACGGAAATGTCATCAAGGGCGAAGCCATTACGATTGATTCCCATGGCAATACGGTGGAAAGCAAGCGCCTGGTCGCGCTGGTGGGTGTCGATGACTTGGTAGTAGTCGACTCCGGGGATGCGGTCCTGGTCTGTCCTAAAGACCGGGCCCAGGATGTGCGCGCGGTGGTGGACGCATTAAAAGCGCAGGGGCGCGTGGAATACCTTTAACCCCTGCTGTCTAGGAAGGAAACCAGATGCGATACCTCGGGGTGGATTTCGGAGAAAAACGGGTTGGCCTGGCAATCACTGACCAGGAAGGCATGATCGCCTCACCCCTGACTATCCTGAAAGTGAAGTCCCCCGAAGATGCCCTGCGACAAGTGCTCGCAACTATCCGAGAATACAAAGTCGATCTCGTGGTCCTCGGCTATGCCCGCAGGATGGATGGGAGGGTTGGCGCCAAGGCCAGGGAATGCGAAACCTTTGCCAAGAGTTTGCGCGGCGAGGGCCTGCTCGTGGAACTTTGGGACGAACGCCTCAGCTCTGTCCAGGCCGAACGCAGCCTGCGGGAAGCTGATCTCTCGCACCATAAGCGCAAACAGCATCTTGATGCTGTCGCTGCCCAGATGATCCTGCAATCCTACCTGCAAGCAAAAAGCTGATCCGCAATCTTTGGTCACACGTGTCCTTCAATGCAAATTCTTTGCATATATCACATATTTTTATTATTACATAAACCCACAATAGCAAATATTAGAAGATCCTGTGGTTACATATCTTAAGATATATAAGTTAGTTAATATTTTTCTTACACGCTGTGTCACCTCAAATTATCATATAAAAACACCTTTTCCTATATTTGACTTTACAGATATTTGAAAGTATTTTTTGTCATACCCAATAAATTTCAAGCAGTGTCCGGCGGATTACACCGAATCTTTCCTTTTGAGAAGGTGTATTAGATGAGGCAGCATCTTATTAATAAGACAAACCGGAAGGGATTCACCTTAACCGAGTTGCTAATTGTTGTCGCTATTATCTCATTTATGACTGTGCTTTCGGTAAGTGCTTATGAATTGGTTTTTCAAAAAAGCGAGGTGGTCACCTGCACCAACCGCCTCCGCCAGGTTGGCAAGGCTTTGTTGAATTATGCGGATGATTATTATAATCATTTGCCCGCCGCGGTTCCACCACAGGGATTCGGCTCTTTACATAACTGGGGGGATCTCTGGGCGTCCCAGGATTCAACCGGCATGTATTTCAGTACGCAAAGAGATCCTGCGGATTCGGATTTGCTGCTTGGCAATAAAAGCGCAGAGCCGCGCCTGCCGCGTCTCTTGGAACACTATACCGATTCCGTTACTTTGCTACATTGCCCGGGCCGTGGGATTTCTCAATACTGGCCGATGCTGGGGCCGTTTTACTATAATGCCACCTCCCCGTGGGGAAGCACTTTTTCTGCTGAACTCAAGCCCTTGTATAACTGTAGGATCTGGGAGCCGAGGGTAAGACTATGGCAAACAGGAGCCATGACTGCCATTGCAGCCTGCCAGAACCCTGAAGGTGTGGCCAAGTATGCCTGGGAATGGCGCCATGGTGATTTAACAAGCCCGGAAGGTTCCCTTAATAACCATCTCTTCCTCGATGGTTCAATAAAGACCCTGTCCAACCCAAAAACATGGACACTAAACAAGTAAAGAGGCCAAAATGCTGCTTCATGATAGAAACGCGCCTGCTTTTACCCTTCTCGAACTCCTGATCACAATTGCTATTGTCATTTTGATTTCAGGGCTACTCTTCCCCGCTATCTCCAATGCGCTTGCTAAAAGCAGGCAGATGACATGTTTGAATAATACCCGGGGCATGATTATGGCATGGCTGGAGTGGGGAAACCGTCGTTCCTCCGCGTCTATCGCGGGGGAATCATCTGCGCTCTGCCTACGGGCGCAGAATAAACAAGGGCAAACCTGGGTTAAGGTTTTATCGGATAGTATCCCCCCCGAGAGCTTCAAATGCCCGGAGCAGGAAAATCCTGCGACTGAGGCTTATGGATATGGGCTAAACCCCCTTTGCGGAGGGGTTTGGTATTATACCTCCGGGGAACTTTACTCCGGATTTTTGCTGACCCCTGAGCATCCAAGCCTGCCTCTCTACAATGGAATTATTAACCCTGCCCACACTGTTGTCTTGTGTGAGAGTGGGTATATCACCGATGCCTCCATCGAGCTTTCGCCTGTTAATTGGAAAGAAGACAGCACCAAACCCTGGGTGCCTTATGTTGCCTTCTCCCTTACCGGTCCAGCGCCTTATACCCGGAATATTGCTCCTTCCTACGGTTATGACTGGGGCAATGACTCGCCAGTTTCCGGCATTGGCGAGATGGGTTGGAACCACCATTACCGCGCAGTCCCCCGCCACCCCAAGGTTACTACTGGATTTGCAGACGGGCATGTGGAATCTATTGAAATTGGATTGCTAACCAAACCGCAATGGGGTACGCCCGGCTGTCTCTACGATAATCAGCCGCCTTTCCCCAAAAACTAATGTTTTGCACTTTTTGCAGATTTTAAAATTATTCCCTATGATTTCCACTTTCTGCTGATATAATTCCATTATTAATATAGATAAAACATTTTCAGAAAGTTCGCTGATATAAACTGTAATTTTAATTATTTCTTCAGCCTTAATGGGAGATTTTCAACCCCTGATTTATTGCCATACCCTTTAACAACCTTGATTATATTATCATTTAACCCTAAATTTTTAAAAGGAGTTACATCATCAGGACAATAATACTAAGAAAGTTGACAATGGTTGATCCATAAGGTATATTTTATAGTAGTAGGTTAATTATCTATTTTTTCGCAACATGTTATATATAAAAGGGTTTTAATGAATCCAGTTGATTTATTCCTAAGGATCAGTGTTTATAACGCTGAAAAAGTTTTATTGTGCAATAATAATCCATAATGAACTGTTTTAGTTATAGATAATGAATATGCCAAAATGTTGTTTTGAGTAGGAGCTGTTTATCCTTTACATTTGATTTCTTTACTTCCCATTAATTAATCGGAGAGGATTGATTTTATGCTTACGATTCGAAGAGTTTTAATTTTAACTGCAATCTTTGCGCTGCTTGCCGTTGCGATCCAGGCTGAGCCCACAGCTGACTTGGCCGACGGCAACACCAGTCTCAATACCGGCCATTGGTGGGCTAACGGGATTAGGCCCCCGATGTTAACCGATACCAAAACCTTTAATACCACCACCAACACCGATATCAACTTTATCTATAAAACCAATGTTACCGGCTGGGGAGAAACCGGCGGCCTGCTGCAGTTTACCCTTACCAGCACCACCGCCACCCTCGGCTGGGGCAATTATAAGAATTACCAGGACCTGGCTGATGTCGAAGACATGTTTCAAGAAAGAAACGATATCATTGTCAGAATCAAAGGCAACAATCCGGCCTCTACCAAAAAGCTGGAATCGCGTTTGTACGGTAATGGCAGTGTCATTTCGGCAATCGGGGCAACCGTTTCCGGCACCTGGACAGATACTGGTTGGCATGAAGTTACCCTGGCTCAAAACGGCGGCGCCGCTTATCCAAGCTCAGATGGCTTTGAGCTCAAGGTAACCGGTGCGTCTGGAGAGACTTTCCAGATTGAGTGGGTTAAGCTTGAACAACAGCGTACTGACGGCTATGTCCGCAACGAATTCACCCTCCCCGCCGGTACCGTTTGGCGGGCAATCGCAGAAGTCGGCGGTGCCCCGGATATTATGTGGTACGGCAAAGAAAAGATTTCAGCCAAGCTGTTTATTAACGGGCAGGAAATCGACCATAACGGTAATCCTTTTATCTATCATGCCAACTCGATTGACATCACCCCTTACCTCCAAACCGGGGCGAACTGCATCGGCCTATCTGGGTACAGGGTATCGTCTACAAATGTTCCGTGCCTTTATTTCCAGTGCCGGATTATCATGGCTGACGGCACCGAACTGGAATGGGATACCGATTTAACCAACTGGAAAGGCACCAATACCACCCCCCCGGCGAACTGGTGCGAGCCTGGCTTCAGTGAAACCGGCTGGACTACCGCCGCCAGCGGCTATCCGATCGCCCACTGGCAACTCGGAACCAGCAGCGAGGTCGCCATCGCGTCTTACATGGGCCCGATTGATCTCCGCAATCCTGATCCCAACAAAATTAATCTCTTTTACGAGCAAGGCACCGATGTTGTCTTTGACGTCTATATCCCTGAAGGGTTGAAAACCCCGTCGCCGAACCCGGTGCTTAAATACTGGGTGCGGGTACCGAATTCTGACGGCACCCTGGGAAGTTCTTATACCAGCGGCCAGGTTTCTTCCTTTGCGGAGGTAGATAACTCCCTGAAATACACCATCAACCTTGGTAATGGCCTGCCGGACGCGGTTTATACTATTTCCTTTGAATTGTACCGAGGTACTACCAAGATCAAGGAAAGGGAGCGCGAGCCTTTTGTGGTTGTTAAAAACCACTCTCCTACCCCGATTGAAGGCACCAGTTACGAGGAAGGCCTTACCCGGACCCTTGAAGACACTGTCAATTTCTGGAACCCGGCCGACGGGCATCCCAATAAGGAGTATTCCTACAACTCCTCTGGCTACTCCACAGAGGTTACCACTCCCCGATATGAATCCCTGTCTGACGGCAGTCCTTACCGCGAGGTTACCGGCAGCGAGAGGGGTTCAAACTTTACCTACCGTTTCGTGCCCGCCCACCCTGGCGACTTCTATATGTGTGAATTGGAATACCCGGACAATGACGACCGCCTGATTGAATGCTCGATCTCCAACAAGGTTGAAAATACCTGGTCGAGTTCGGTCGTCGGCGTCGGCGTTGAAACCGGCAGAACCTTCTTCCGGACCTATAAGATGCAGACCTTGAACTGGATTTTCCGAGCCGGCTTCTCCGGCCCGCATTCCATTGATATCATGAATGGGGAAGATAATCTGCATTCCGCCGCGCAGTCTTTGCGGATGTATCATATTACCGGCGACCTGCCGGCAATCAGGATGGGCAACCAGAGAACCTTCGGCATCCAATCTGAACGCACCCTGTATTCCTCCGGGATCGGCACCAACTTCGGCCTGGAGAAAGTCTTTGTCGACCTGGCCAACCCCCTGATGCAGGTTTATATCGCGGATTTAATCTGGATGAAAGAAACCTACGACCATTATGTCCAATACCTGAAGTTTGCCGGACAGAATATGCATATCATGGGGGCCTATCAGTACACTCAGGAAGCTACCCCTTCTTTGATGATCAACCACACCAAGGACTCCAGGATTCCTGACTGCTACCGGGCATTTTTGGCGAACGTCCTGGAAATCAATGATATTGACTTTTACATGAACATGGAGTTCTGCCACTATAAAGGTGAGGGTGAAGCCCTTACCACCAATGCCCAGGTAGCCCAGGGCATGGATACCTACTGGATGATTAATGGCAATGGCGCTCAAAACGGCGGGACTGATGTAACTGCTAATACGAACTGGCTCCATCCGGATGTCCAGAAGAAATGGCTTGATTTTATGACCGGCTGGGCCAAGCAGTACAAGCAATTCACCCATTTTAAAGGCGTGCATAATGAAGCCGGCCTCGGCAGACCCACCAGTCCCTGGATGCCGGGTGTGATTGCCGGCAGTTCCACCAGCACCAATTATGCGAATACGCTTTCCTACAGCTTTGATGATACCACGTTCAACATGTTTGAGGCTGATACCGGGATCAATCTCGGGATCTCCCCGACCGATACCGACCGCTTTGCCGCACGCAAAACCGCGCTTACGACCGCGCTTCCGCTCAATTCCACTTGGAAAGCGGCCTTCTACCAGTGGCGCAGCGACAAGTACAGGGAATTCATGGAAGACACCCTGGATGCCATGCATGCGGAACGCGCAGACCTGCGATTCCTCAATGATATCTTCAACGAAGACAATGAATTCTTCAAGTACTGGCTCGATTCCGGCAAGGAATATGAGGATATCATGTTAGAATGCGGTTTTGATTTTGATCAGCTCCAGGCAGTCCCAGACCTCTGGACGGGGCGCTGGACTATCAGCTTCAAAGAATCCTGGCGCTTTGGCTTGCAATATTCGCAGAGCCCCTACCTATGGCTGGCCAAGCTTGACCCTCGCATCATCGATGCCTACGACACTGAAACCAACCGTTATGTCTTTGTCCGGGCGAGCTGGGATGAAAACGAAATCGCCAGCGCCGGTTATGACCGGGATGTCAAGGACCCTTACCTAGTGCCCGGCTCCGACTGGATCATGAAATGTTACCGCGTGCGCACCGAGCCGCAACCGGCAGGATACCAGTGCCGCGAGCCCATCATTGCCGCGTTGATCTCCGCGGATCCGCAGGTGCTTGTCTTCGGCTGGACAGATTTGTATATCAATCTTGGGCATGAGCAGAAACACCGGAACTTTACCAAGCTTTATTCCCAGCTACCGCCGGAGAAATTCTCCCCGGCCTTCAACACCGGCTTCGATACCAATGTCGTCGTGCGCAAGCTGGTCAAGGGCGCGGAAACCTGGATCTATGTAGCCAATCCCTGTTATTGGCCCATCTCCGCAAGCCTGACGCTGAATGAAAACAGCAGTGTACTTAACCTGGACACTAACAGCGCGGCAACGCTGACCCCGCATAACGGCAACTATATTCTGGCCATGGATCTTGAGCCCTACGGCTTGGCAGCCTACAAGCTCAGCTCCCCCACGGTCGGCTTGACTGCTTACGATACTGGCGGTATTCCCTACGCCGAGTTGGAGTATCTCGAAAAGGTCCTTGCCAACTCCCAAACTATCATGGGCCTCAGCGGCACAATCAGCGCGCTCAGTTCCGCAGAGCTTGCCGAACTCAATGGCAAGGTGGCCGCCGCTGCCATCGCTATCCAGCAAGGGCAATATGCCAAGGCGTGGAAGCTGTTGAATGAACTCCCGGTAGTGCTTGATCTTCGGGGCGTGGATTGGAAGTCGCTGGGTTATTATGACCAGGCCGAACCGGTCTTCCCGATCCTCACCCAATCTGCTTATAATTGGGCACCGGACGCGGATGTCGGCCCGACCTCCCTCTCCTGGCAAACCCAGGACACGGTACTGGTCTTTGAGATTGGCGACAGCCAGATCCTGGGCCTCCAGATAATCCGTGATGACGCCATCGCGGGAGGCGATTATGTGCTGCAATACCAGGAAGATTACGATACTGATACCCCGGGCGATTGGACTGATGTGGCGACCGGCAATAGCTGGGAACCAGAAGGCGCCCAGGAGCTGAATCTCAGCAATAATGACAATGTTGACAGCGCCTGGTACAACCTAACCCCGCCACCTGGTTATTCCTCGACTACGGGTAACTTCTCCAATGATGGCGTAATCACCCACTGGTATCCGGAAGACACCTATCTGGAACTCTGGTATTCGATCAAGCCCGCCGCTGCCGCGGAAGGCCATAACTATCGCTTCCGTATAATTAAGGACGGCGCGACCGTCAACCACCTGGCTTATGCCAAGGCCATGTTCGACAGCCTTGGCTATCAGTCCGGTTGCGCCTGGGCACAAGATGCCAGCGTTACTGGTGATTTGCTTACCTGGCAGGACGAAGGTACGGAGCTGAAAGGCTTAGTTAACCAGACCTATCACTTAGCGGTCCAACTTTCCATGCTCCAGCCGGCAACCGGCGGCTGGCTACTGCAGTACCAGGAGGATTATGATACCGGCACCCCGGGAGCCTGGACGGATGTCACCGATTCCGGCGCCTGGCGCACGGAAGACGAGCATGCGTTGCTGTTGAACAATGATGATGCGGTTGCCAGTTCCTGGTATAGTATCAGCACCCCTTATGGCTATGTTGCCAGTGCCGGGGAATTCTCGGATGATAATGACGGGGCGGAGGCCACCTTCGCGGCCGGTGATTATGTCGAACTCTGGTACGCGATTACCCCGAGAGCTTCCGCTTTCAATCACACTTACCGCTTCCGGGTTGTCAAGGACGGCAGCTTCATTAATTATCCGGTTTATGCCACCGCGGACCTGAAACCGATAACGAACTTCAGCTTCCAACAAGGCATTGATTCGTATGCTGGAACCATTGATCTCAACCTGCGGAAATCCCCCGCGCTCAGTTACATTGGCTTGCTCGCAAGGATTGACCTCGGGCAATACTATGATCCGTCCCATTCTTATAATGGCGAATATGATGCGGCGCTGATCCACTTCGGCGATCCCAACGGGGTGGAATCAATGCTGGCTTCCTTGTCGCCGACAGCGATCCTTCTTGACGCCACGCTGACTCTCTACATCACCCTGCCGAATCTCGAGGAGCATAACCGCGTCCTTGAGGTCTCCGCCGTTACCGACCCGAATGCGGATGGGATGTGGACTGAAAATTCCACCGACACCGATGCCAGCTATCGTAATGCCGGCACCCCCTGGACAGTCTCCCATACGGTCGAGACCCTTACGCCCCTGATGCCGGGTGACGCGGGCGATCATGGCCCGGAAATCAGCAATGTCACGATTCCGAACACTATGGTTGGCTTCTATGATTTGGATGTAACCGAGATTGTCCAGGACTGGATCGACGGCGAGCCCTGCCAGGGATTCCACCTCAATGTCGGCCTGCACCATCCCGACGGCCCCGATATGTGGTCGATCTATATTACCAGCAGTGAAGGTAACACCCTTTATCCGGAACTACATCCCAAGCTGACCGTGGAGTTTGATCCCCTGGACTTCCCCACTGCCGAGGGCGGACCTGACCTGTTGGTCGGCGAAGGCAAGCCGGTCATCCTGGACGGCTCGGACAGCGTCGCGGTTGACGGGAAAACCATCGACTCTTATCAATGGGTCTGGATGGACGGCCCGGTCGAGGAGAGCATTGTCTCCGTAACGCCGACTGCCGTGACCAGCTTTACCGAAGGGGTCTACGAGATCACTCACACGGTGGTGGACAATACCGGCCGCAGTGACTCTGATACCTTTGACCTTACCTGTATAATCCCGATCCCGGGTGACATTATCCTGGATGACAAGGTGGACTTCGCTGATTTCATGCAATTGAAAATCAGCTATAACTCCGAACCTGGTGATCCGAACTGGAATCCCTATGCGGATCTTGACAACAGCGACCGGGTGGACTTCGGCGACTTCACCATCTTGAAGACTTACTATGGAACGACCCGTTAAATAAATAGTACCATAGTTTGTGTTAATTACCCCGAAGAGCGCATGTTGAACCCTCGACATGCGCTCTTTTTTTTATCTATCCACTTTAGTTATAAAGAGTTACAGAATCAGTGCGGCTTTTGCCATAATTACGCCCCCCATAGCTAAAATTAATATAAATAATATATACTTATTATATTTTAAGGTTCAAGATAACTTAACTTGACAGTAACCGTGTTTAAGTTAGGTTATAGCAATGGGTAACAAGTATAAAAAGCGTTCAAGAATTTCTGAGGCCAAATTCAGGGAGATTATCAAGCTCTTTTCCCTGGATATCGAGGCTACAAAAATCGCTGCGCTTACTGGTATTTCCAGAGTAACGATTAATAAAATTGTTCGCAAAATCAGAGAAAGAATCGCAGAGTATTCTCAGCAGCAAAGTCCTTTTGATGCGGGTGAAGTTGAGATTGATGAAAGCTACTTCGGAGCCCGGCGGGTAAGAGGAGTTAGAGGCCGAGGCGCAGGTGGCAAACATATAGTCTTTGGGCTGATTAAGCGTGGCGGAAAGGTTTATACGCAGGTGGTCAAGAATTGCTCTGCGAGCATTTTGATGCCTATTATCAAGGATAAAGTCGCTCCCGACTCGGTGATTTACACCGACGGCTTCAAGACCTATGACGGCCTGGTGAACTTTGGTTATAAGAAGCATCACCGGGTCAAGCATGGTGAGAATGAGTTTGCGAAGGGACGCAATCATATTAACGGTATTGAGAACTTCTGGGCCATCGCCAAGACCCGCCTTGCCCGGTTTAGAGGCATCAGCAAGCAGACTTTTCACTTGCATCTGAAGGAGTGCGAATTTAGATTCAACCATCGCAACCAAGACCTTTATAAGCTGCTCTTAAAAATACTAAAACAGAACCCAATTTGAAAGAAAATCTAAACCCTTAAGTTATCTTGAACCTATTTTAATTATATTAATAACTTCACTTAAACCTCCTTCGGATAGAAAAGCACTTGCAGGATAGAATGATATCTGGTAACCTTCGCCTCGGTTAACTCGGTAAAATCATGTAACTATCAGCAATATCAGTTGTTGCATTTTAAGAACACATGAAAAATCAGAAAAATGTTGGTTTTTGGGAAAACGGAATCATTTTTTATTAAGCAAAGGTTAAATTATGGAAAAGAGCGAAATTGAAAGCAGGCTGAAAGAAGCTATCGCCAGGGTTTTGAAGATCAATGCCGCTGAAATCAACTCCGACAGTAATTTTGTCTTTGACCTCGGGGCTGACAGCATGCAGAGCGTCGAGCTGGTAGCCGCCTTTGAGGAAGAATTCAGCATTGAGATGGATGAAGACCAGGCGCTTGGTGTCCAGAGCGTTGGCGACGCAGTGGAATTCATCGGCACTCTTGTGAACCAGTAATCCCTTAAACTTACGCGATTTTATCCTTTAACCCCGGAATCAGATTTCGAGGACATCATGACAAAGAACATTGATACTGTATTCAATCCCCAGTCGGTCGCGGTTCTTGGTGCGACTCGTACTAAAGGTACGGTTCCGCATGATATTTTACAGAACATCCTGGATGGCGGATTCCAGGGAGTAGTCTACCCGGTCAGTCCCCGGTCGCCCTCGATTAACGGCGTTAAGGCTTATAAGTATATCCTGGAGATCGAGGACCCGGTAGACCTCGCCATCCTGGTATTCCCCAGCTCGGTCTGTCACCTAGCCCTGGAGCAATGCGGGGAAAAGGGCGTCAAGGCCTGCATCATTATCTCCGCCGGCTTCCGCGAGGTTGGCCCGGCCGGGGTCGAGCGTGAGAAAAACATCAAGGAGATCGCCGCCAAGTACGGGATCAGCCTGATCGGCCCCAACTGCCTCGGCGCCATCAATACCGATCCCTCGGTCAGCCTGAATGCCTCCTTCGCACGCAAGATGCCGCAGGCAGGCTCGATTGCCTTCCTTTCACAGTCCGGCGCCCTCTGTACGGCGGTGCTCGACTATGCCCGCGGCAAGAATATCGGCTTCTCCAAGTTTGTCTCCTTCGGTAACAAGTCCGATATCAGTGAGATTGACCTGATCTATTACCTCGGCAAAGATGAGGCTACTAAGGTCATCCTGATTTACCTGGAGGAAATTACTGACGGGCAGAAACTGCTTGAAGCCGCCCAGACCGTGATCAAGGAAACCGGCAAGCCGATCCTGGCCATCAAGAGCGGCCGCACCAGCGCCGGGGCCTCGGCCGCGGCCAGCCATACCGGCTCGCTCGCTGGCTCGGATGAAGTCTGCGACGCGATCTTCCGCCAGGCCGGGATCAAGCGCTGCCACACGATTGAAGAGATGTTTAATATCGCTACCGCGCTGGCCTACCAGCCGCGCCCGCTGACCAACCGAGTCGCCATCGTCACCAATGCCGGCGGGCCGGGCGTGATGGCAACCGACGCCTGCATCGATCATGGCCTGGAGCTCGCTTCCTTCTCAGAGGAAACCACTGAAATCTTCAGGCGCAAGCTCCCCAAGACGGCTAATATTTATAACCCGGTCGATGTGATTGGCGATGCCCGCTCTGACCGCTACAATGCTGCCCTCGCCGGGGTGCTGTCCGATCCCAATGTCGCCGGGGCAATGGTTATTTTAACCCCGCAGTCGATGACCGATATTGACGAGATCGCGCGCGAAATCGTCCGGACCTCCGCGGCGAACCCCGGCAAACCGGTTTATACTTCTTTCATGGGCGAAACCGATGTCGCTTCCGGGATTAATATCCTTCAAAGCAACCATATCCCGCATTACATCCTGCCCGAATCCATGGCAGCTGCCATGGCGGCCAGCTATAACTTCGAACAGGCTCTCAAGATTAAACGCCTGCCGGTGGAACCGGCGAAGGATGTAGATAAGAAGAAGGCGCAAAAACTTCTAAAGGCCGCGGCTGACGCTGGGCACAAGCACCTGCCGGAGGTCGAGGCGACGCAGGTCCTCGCGGCTTACGGCCTGCCGGTCCTGCCTTCTTTCGTCGCGACCACGGCGGCGGAAGCCGCTAAATTCGCCAACCAGGTCGGCTTCCCCGTGGCCATGAAGATCTACAGCCCCGATGTTGTCCATAAGTTTGATGTCGGCGGCGTGATCCTGGACGTCGCGGACGCGGACTCCGCGGGCAAGGCCTTTGAACAGATTGTTGCGTCGGTCAAGAAAGCGCAGCCGAAGGCCGAGATCACCGGGGTTAATATCCAGAAGATGGCGCCCCACGGGCGGGAGGTCATTCTCGGCCTCAAGCGCGACCCGATCTTCGGACCGGTCGTAATGTTCGGCCTTGGCGGCACCTTCGTGGAGG
Organism: Planctomycetota bacterium; assembly: GCA_016927125.1. Taxonomy (GTDB): domain Bacteria; phylum Planctomycetota; class SZUA-567; order SZUA-567; family JAFGNG01; genus JAFGNG01. The sequence continues at coordinate 12,947 of JAFGNG010000239.1, forward strand.
TCTTCAAGGATGTCTCCTTCCGCGCCGCGCCGCTTGATAGTTACGCCGTCGGCGCGATGATCCGGGAAATCAAGAGCTTCCCGATCCTCGCCGGGGCCCGCGGCCGCACCGCCTGTGATCTTGCCGCGATCGAGGACTGCATCAAGCGCCTCGCGCAGCTCGCGGTGGACTGCCCGGAAATTATCGAACTCGATATGAACCCGGTGATTGTACAGCCCGAAGGCGAAGGCGCGGTTGTTGCTGACGCCCGGATTATGTTATAACCTTTTTGTTTCGTGGACAGATTTTTTGGCAGCTTAAGAGGAACTCTAACCAGTAAGGAGGAGAAGTAATGCGTATCATTATCCAGCCTGATTATTCTGAGATGAGCAAGTGGACGGCCCACTACATCGCTCATCGGATCAATACTTACAAACCCATCAAGAACAAGCCCTTCATTCTTGGTCTGCCGACCGGCTCATCCCCGATCGGAACCTACCAGGAACTGATAGAGCTGCACAAGGCCGGCAATGTTTCCTTCGCCAATGTCATCACCTTCAACATGGACGAATATGTCAACCTGCCGGAAGACCACCCGGAAAGTTACCACTCTTTCATGTGGAAAAATTTCTTCGAGCATATTGATATCCCGCATGAGAATGTCAATATTCTCAATGGCAACGCCTCCGATCTCGATGCGGAATGCGCGGCCTATGAAGCCAAAATCCTCGCCTGTGGCGGCATTGAGCTCTTCCTCGGCGGCATCGGTCCGGACGGGCATATCGCCTTCAATGAACCCGGCTCCTCCCTCAGCAGCCGCACCCGCGTCAAGACCTTGACCATGGACACCATCATCGCGAACAGCCGCTTCTTTGACGGCAAACTCGAGAATGTGCCGAAGACCGCGCTGACGGTTGGCGTGGGCACCGTGCGCGATGCCCGCGAGGTTATTATCCTGGTCAGCGGCCATAACAAAGCCCGGGCGCTCCAGAAGGTTGTGGAAGAGGGCGTCAACCACATGTGGACCGTCTCTTCGCTGCAAACCCATGCCAAGGCGATGATTGTCTGCGATCAGGCTTCGACCGTCGAACTCAAGGTCGGGACGGTTGATTACTTCATGGACATTGAGCGCAACAACCTCAAGCCCATCGCTTTGTAGATTATGACGCCTTTGCAGCCAGGAGAAAACCATCATGGACAAGAACCATAGCTTCCGCGCCTTGACCGCAGGGGAGATTGCCATCCTGGAGGCCGGCGGCTCGCGCGCCGATGACTGGACGAACGTACAGGTAGCGCAGGAATTTAAAGCGGAGACAGTAGTCCGCAGCGGTTTCAGCGGCTCAGTTAAGCTTGGGGCATTCCAGCAGCCGGTCAAGGTTAACGGCGCGCCCCTGCCTTCCGGGATCTATGACAGCCAGCTCCACAATTCCAGTATCAACGACAATTCCCTTGTCCAACAGACCGCGCTCTTGGCCAATTACGAGGTTGGCGCGAATGTCTCTATCCTAAACTGCGGCCTTATCAGTGTTGAGGGTGAATCCGCCTTCGGCAATGGCTGCGAACTTGAAGTTTTGAACGAAGGCGGCGGCCGGGAGTTGAAGATCTTTGAGCGGCTCAGCTCCCAACTTGCCTACCTCTGGACCTGCTACCGGCACCGCCCGAAGTTGGTAGAGGCCATTAATAATATGATTGAGGCTTACGCTGCCTCCAAAAAATCAACCCGCGGCATAATCGGTGATGGCGCCCTCCTTACCAACTGCCAAAGCATCAAGAATGTCCAGGTCGGCCCCGCGGCCACGCTGGACCGGGTCTTGGGGTTGGAGAACGGCACTATCCTCTCCAAGCCGGAAGCCGTCACCAAGGTCGGCGCAGGGGTGGAGGCAACGAACTTTATTATCAGTACCGGCGCCAGCGTCACCGGCGCGGCAATCCTCAGCAAGTGCTTCGTCGGCCAGGGCTGCAAGATCGGCCACCAGTTCTCGGCGGAAGGTTCGACCTTCTTCGCCAATTGCGAAGGCTTCCACGGTGAGGCCGTCTGTCTCCTGGCAGGGCCGTACACGGTAACGCACCACAAGAGCACCCTCCTGATCGCCGGGCTCTTCA